>CAZUAM010000022.1:0-2650 GCA_964618095.1 uncultured Planctomycetaceae bacterium
CCGGCAGGGAAAGGCACCTCGTTGCGGCAGCACATGTACTTCTGCCTCTTGTCCTTTTCGCCCATCTGGCCGAGTTCCCAGCGGAGCGCCTGCTGGTTGAGCCACACCGCTTCGGCAAAGCTGAATCGTCCTTGCAACGCCAGGAAGTACTCGGTCACACCCCACGCGTAGCAGGAACGCGTCTGGAGGCCCACGTGGCCGAAGAACTGCATCGCGCCGTGGTGGATCCAGCCCAGCACCATGCAGCGCTGGCCGTCGACCCGGGCGATACGACAATTGCCGGGGGAATAGTAGATCTTGGGATTGTCCGTGAGGATTTCGTACACGTTGTTCGACGTATCGACACCCAGCAGCCGTGCCATGGCCCGCTGTTGCCCGGTTGCCTTGGTTTGGAGCAGTTTCCTGTAGTTGTCCTTGGCGGCCCGGGGCAGCTTTTCGATCTTCGAGGGCGTGACGATCTGACCGCTACGATAGGCGAATCCCATCTGCCAGTCATGCTCGGTGGCGTGGCCGCTGGTGGAGACCATGTCCACCTTCCCGGAGTTCAGCGCCGCGACAAACTGCTCGGTGGCGTCGTCTGGCCCTTCGGTTTCCTTAGGCGGTTCGCCGCGCATCTTGACCCATTTCTGCCCTTTCTTGCCCTCGTTGAAGGAGACACCTCGATCGAGCCACTCCAACCATCCGCCACCTACGTGCGACAGGCCGCTGCGGACGACCAGCGGCTCTGCTGCGAGGACGCGCAGGGCGTCTTCCGGCGTGCCGCCGGTCAGCACCGCCCAAACCGCGTCGTCGTAGGGGTCGTCGTCGAGCGAGCGCATCAGCGTGCCCACGTTGTGGTAATACGTCCCGCAAAGCGGCAACTCCAGCGAGCGGCCGTCGCGGGTCTGGACCTTTGCCTTGCCTTGACGTGCCAACTCGTCGGGGCGGGCCACAAAGCAGGCGTAGTAGGGGCGGAAGGCCGCCAGGTTCTCACGCAACGCCCCGGCGCCGCCGTTGTCGTCCCAATAGAAGACCTTGGCCAGGTGTTTCTTGCGGAGGACCTCCACCACGCCTTTCCAAGGGGCGTCTTCAGCGGTCTTTTTCTCCGCTACGATCGCATAGCGCCGATCTCCTGGCCTTGTCTGGGCCGCCGGATCGGGGGCCGCGCGAATCTTCGAGCCGGCAACCACCGACGCAACCGCGGGAAGAACGACCGATGCCGATTTCATCTTCATGTTTCGAATCGAAGTATTTGCCGGCCTGATGAGTGAGAGTAGCTGTGCAGACATCTCTATGGCTCCTTGTGGAACAGTGCGGGAGTGGCAACGGGATACGAAGGGCCCAATCTTGGGCATATTTCCGGCCCTAGCGGTTTTCCGGTTGCCGTTTGCGATCAAAAACGAGCCGCGCACCGACGCCCAACGGCAAGTATCCTTCACCAAAGGCCGCTTTCATCAATTCTCGAGTCTTGTCGCCCGAGCAGTGGCACGGTGCCACCTGCCGAACCCCCATCTCCTTGAGATCCCGGATGACCGTGCCGATCTTGTCGGCCGACGCGCCACCCATGTGGAAACCACCGAGAACCGCGTAGACGGGCAATTCTGCATGACGGCGCGCCGCTTTGGCCATCTCCACGATCCCCGGGTGCGCGCAGCCGGTGATTACGACCAGCCCGTCGAACGTCTTCAAGTACAGCCCTTGTTCGGGAAGTCCCTGTTTCAGCACGCCGGTGGTCCAGGCTCCGCGGCAGATTTCCTGCGGGCCGTCGGTCTCCATGAGGCGGGCGCCGGTCTTGGCGACGGCTTGTTTGAACTCGGAGGGAAATGCCTTTGGCACGAATACCTTCACGTCACTGTTGATTTGCAGCAAGGCCTGCAACCCGCCGGTGTGGTCGGCGTGAATGTGTGAAAGCACCACGCTGTCGATTTGCCCCGGCTTGAACCCCACGGCGGCCATGTTGGACAGTAGGAGTTTCCCTTTGCCGCCGGTGTCGAAGAGAATCGTCTCGGACAACCCTTCAACAATGCAGGCGAACCCCCAAGCCGTTTCCAACTGCTTCTGTAACGGATTGTTGTCGTAGACGATGGTAATTGCCACGTGCTGGCTCCTTTTCGGCCCATTTGTGGCGGCAGGGCCGCCTGCCGGCGGCACTCGCTCGCGCGTAAACCTGCCCTTGCCGGTCACCTCCAGCAGCTCGATCGAGTGGAAGACGGTGGGACTATAGGTGGCGATCTCCAATTGCGTGCGGCTCACCCAATCGGGAAAGCTGAGGTCCTTCCAATCACCCTTCCACTTGGTCAGGAGCTGGCCGTCGAGGTAGCCCATTACACTGCCCTTGCGGACTCTCACGACCACCGTGTGCTTGCGGCCGATCTGGAGGCAGGCACGCTGCTTGACCCCCGTCGGGTTATCGTCCTTGCTGGGGTTGACGCCGCTGACAAACTCCAAGCCGGAAATGGTATTGCCCCAGCCGCCGATACACCACGCCACCGTCCGGCCGGACCTTGGGAGCCACAGGTTGAGACCGTCCAGCTTCCCTTCCGGTTTGAGCTTGGTGAAGAAGACGCGGTAGTCGTACTCTTCAGGCGGTCGGTACGGGACTTGGATGTGGGCACCCCATTTCCCATCCGAGGTCAGCCTCCGCTCCTTGATTTCCCATTTGCCGCCCTTC
>CAZUAM010000022.1:2660-23549 GCA_964618095.1 uncultured Planctomycetaceae bacterium
CTTGGTTGCGCTCGGAATATAACGATCCATGTGGTCCTTGGCCGGGTCGATCCCCACCAGCAGATTGATTGCCTTGTTCCACCGAGCCTCGTCCTCCACAACTGAAGCCCGTGAAGGATCTTCTCGGACCTTCGCGTTCGCCGATGTCCTCTCGCCCGGCGGCGGTTGGGTCTGCGCCGAGACACAGGTCGCCCCCAGGATGATCGCCAGCGTGCCGATCACGATTCCAGTCTTCGGCAGTCGCGTCATTTCTTGCTCCTGTTCGAGAGGGCTCACTTGACGTTAGCGCTGCTGCAGCACGGCTTCTACCTCATTCCTACGGAAGCCTCGGGGTCGTCTGCATACGGCCCCATGTCCTTACACGGGCTGGTTTCCTGCAGGTGCCAATCATCCCAGTCCTGGGCAGGGACTCCCGTCGGAGCATACATCCTGGGGGTCCCAAGCAGCACTCGCTTGAGAGTCACAAACTGAGGGTCTTCGGAGATGCACTTCTCTCCCGTGCTCGCCTTTCCGGAGAAGTCCGTCTGGTTGTCCCGGATGTTGCAGTGGGTGATGGCTGTTGTTGTCGGGATCTCACTCCTGATTCCCGTTGCGTTTTGATAAATGATGCAGTCCTTTGTGGAAAGTCCATCCGCCGCCGTCTTGAAGATGGTTATGCCACGCTTGTTCCGTGCGCTTATGCAGTTGAGAACCTTGATGTCGGGACCTTTCAGACTGATCCCGTTGATGCACTCCACCGCGATGCAGTTTTCGAAAGTGACGTTCCCGGTCCACCCCTCTTCCTCCACAAACCGTTGCCCATTCTCTACGTTCAGTCCGTTCATCACGCCCCTGACACGGCAGTTTTTCACACGGATGTTCTGCACGCCCGTCCGGAAATAGAACCCGTGGCTATACCAGTCATACGACACGTGCTTGCACCAGGCGGGCACGTCCTTGCCCTTTGCCGCACTCTTGTCCATGATCTTCGACTCGCCGTAGCAGTCGACAAACGTAATGTCCCGGCATCCGTGGCGAGCCCCGAAGAGTTCCCAGCAGCCACGCATCTCGCAGTCGGTCACGCGGCAGTTCTCGCAGCCGTAGTCTTTGGCGCTGGCTGTCAGACCGCCACGCGTGAAGCAGATCCCATGCCCCGTGCAGAGCTTGCCGTCGCCTCGGCACCTGGTCACCAGGACGTTCCGGGCGTTGGTGAAGCTATAGCAGTAGTCGGTGTACGGTTCGAGCCGCGGGTCGCAGTAGGAATAGCAGTCCGCCACCACGTTGTCGTGGCTGTCGGAGCCACCGTTCCTGCCCACCCAGAAGTTACACATCTCGGCGTTGTATGCGGTGCAGTGTCTCACCTCGCAGTGGTGGGAGCCCGTCACTGCAATTCCGGCCCAGCCGGCCACTCCCGCCGTGCAGCGTTCTACCGTAACGTGGTGGGATCCGTCTCTGACGAAGATTCCCGTGCCGTATTGGCGCGCCGTGATGCCGCTTAGCGTGACGTACGACTTGCCCTTTATGTCAACGCCCAGCCCCTTCAACTTTATCTTGCCCTCCACCTTTTCCATCTTCCCTTCCAGCACCACCTCCCCGTCGTAGCCTTCAAACCTGACGCGGGCCTCTGGCGTGCCCGAGTTGGCCACCACGACCTGCTCGAATGCATAGTCACCGCCCTTGATTCTCACCAGGTCGCCGGCCTGGGCCGTCTTCGCCGCATGGGCTATTGTTCTCCAGGCCAGTTCGGCCGAGGTGCCAGGGCTGGCGTCGTCGCCGGTCGTGGAGACGTACAGGGTCGCCCCGCACGCCGGCAAAGAGGAGAGGGAAATCAGTGCTGCTGCCCACAGAATGGGGCGGCACAGAGGGCTTGCCTGGCGGTGTTTGTTGAACGAGCAGCCGCGGTCGGACTGTCGGATGATAGCCGTCTTATTCAAGGCCCTTTGGCCCGAGATCGTTGGCCGAATACGCGAGAGTAGTTGTGCAGCCATTTCAGTGTCTCCCTACGGGATGCTTTGGGGGACGGCTCGTGAGATGCGGAGGGTGCCGCAGTCCACCAAGCGCAACTACATGATACCGTTTGTCTGGTCCACGGTCCACGCGCAACGTGCCGGCTTCCCGTCCGCAGCACCCGGCACGTCCGGATGCTCTACCACCAGTGCCGTGCGGTGAGATTCAGGCATTGCCCAGGTACCTTTCGATGCCGCGGCGGAGCTCCTCCGCGCGGGCGGCCACGCGCTGCTGCGGCACTTCTTGGTAGATCTCCGTCATCCGCCCGATGTGCCGACGGAGACACTCGCAGAACTCCCTGGCAGAGATCCGCTTACCGGGCGTTAGGCCGAGCACTCGGCACCAGCGCCGGTCGATCATCAGGTTCCAGGCTTGCTTGGAGCGAGGGGCCTGGGGGCGAAACGACGTGTCGATGACGTCGTCACAGCGGCCGTCGACGTTATGGACACACGGTTTGCAGATGTCGTCGGCGCCGAGCTCCAATTGTAGCGTCACGTCGCGATTGGCCAGGAGCTTCTCGGCCACGCCATGTTCGTCGTGCCCGTACGGATGGGGCTTCCACTGCACTTGCTCGCCGCCGAGCTTGCGAAGGATGTCGACCAAGTGGTGGGGCTTGATGAGGATGCTCTCGCACACGGCCGTTCACCGCCCTTCCGCCCGCACGTCGTAGCAGTAGAGGTTCGTATCATACCTCAGATACAATCGCCCGCCAATCACCACGGGATGCGCCCAACTGGGGCCTTCACCCTGGACGTTGAACGTGCCCTTCATCTCCATCCCTTCCGGCGAACAGGTACAGCATCCCGTCGGCGAAGCAGACCGAGCCCTTGCGGACTCCCCTTTCTTGCCATTTCTTTTGACCGGTGTTCAGATCCAGGCAGACCCAACTGCCGCCGTGATTGCCGTAGATATACCCCTCGTGCACAATGTATCCGCCGTGATGGCAATCCATGTCCCGGGTTCTCCAGGCCTCTTCGGCGGAGACCCGGCCGCGGTTGCCGTTGAGCTTGAAGCAGATGCCGTCCTTGCCGTAGCCGTTGGCCCAGAATACGTGGCCTTCGGAGAAGACCGGCGTGGGGCAATTGGCCGTGTTTCGGGCGCTGAAAGGGTTGGACCACAGCACCCGGCCGTCCTTGGAATCGACGCAGACGATGCCCTGCTGGGTGCCGTTGACGATCATCGTCATGCCTTGGTACGTGAACGGGTAGCATGAGCTATACTGCGCGCCCGCCTCGAAACCTTGACTCGTCCACACCGTCGCCCCGCTGTTCTTGTCCAACGCCACTATGCAATTCCGCCGACCCGGCGTGACAACGGCCAGGTTCTCGTAGATCAGCACCGATTCGGCGTAGCCCCATCCCGGGGTTTCGCCGCCAAAGTCGCGCATGCGTCTGGTCCACTTCGGCCGGCCGGTCCTGGCGTCGTAGCAGCCCACCAGCCCGTTGCCCGAGACGAGATACAGGTTGCCGCCGTCAATCACCGGCGTCGACCGTGACCCTGGGTGGCTCCTGGTCCAGGCGGCGTCGACGTCGGTCTCCCACCTGGGCTTGCCGTCGAGGTCAAAGGCGAACAGCATCAATCGGCCGTCCAGATCGCCGGTGATGTAGACCAATCCGCCGGTGACGGCCACGCTGGAGAACCCCTTGCCGATGCCGTCCACTTTCCACACAAGTTCCGGTCCTCCCTCCGGCCACTCCTTCAGCAGGCCCTTGTCGGGCGATTTCCCGTCCCGCAGCCGACCCCGCCAGCCCGGCCAATCGGCCGTTTGCGTGGCGGCGCCGCGCTCGGTTTGCTCTCGCTCACGGCTGAGCGCCCTTCGGCGAGCAAGTTCCTGTCTCACGTACCGCTGATCCGCTCCGCTAAGCTTGCCGACGGGGACGGCAACAACTCCGCCGTCTTTCCTCTTGAGGTGCACCTCCCCGTCCGCGAACTCGACCATCGCGGCTTCCGTCTGGTACTTGCCCGCGGAATCCGTCCACGTTCTGAATTCCAAGTCGCCGGGCTCACTTGCCGCTGAGTGCTGCTGTGCCTGGGCATTACACCCGCCAAAAAGGAGCATCGGAACAGTCAGAAAGAAAGTCACAGTTGGCCTGGTGATCATGTGCCATTGTCCTCCTTTGATTCCTGTCTACTTCGGAAACGATTGGTGGTTGAAGTAACACGCTCTGCCACAGGAGACAAGGTTGGAAACTTCCTCAGGGTCCCAGGGTTTTCTTGGTTCAACGGTTCACGAGACGTTCGTAGGTCTCGACTGCGCGGAGCGCCTTCCAATCACCGCATCCTGGAATGGGGAACTCCTCGTCCAGATTGATAACCGCCGTGGCGACGCCTTCACGGCGCCCCGTGTTGGCGAGGATTTCGCCGTAGGCGTCAACGATTGCCGAAAATCCAGAGTCGGTCCTCCTTCTGTTTGTCGTCGCGTTAGAACTCCCTGGGATCGTGGGTCAGCCTGGGGGTCCAGGGTTGTGCCTCAAGAGAATCCCACACGTTTACCTCGGTCAACTGGAAGCCCCAGCCGGGCTGAGCATCGATCAGAAACTTGACGTAACGGGCCTGAACGGGCTTCTCGAACGGCACGAAGATGTAGTTTGCCTTGAGACCGAAGTCCGGAAACGGCCCGGAACTCGGGGCGTCGTGCCGGGGGTGCAGCGGCCAGTTGGCCGGCCAGCCGTTGTGGGCGTAGCGGGCGCTGCGGTTGCGGTCGCGGCCCTGGGTGGTGAAACGGCCGCCATCGGTCGAGGTCTGGACTCTCACCGAGTTGGGAAAGCGAACTCCGCCCCACATGATGTAGCAGTCGACCCGGCCGCCACCGACCGTCTGGAGCTCGCCCAGGTCTACGGTCACCTCCAACGTGTCTACGCCTCGCTCCCAGTGAGCCAGACCAGTGTCGGTGGTGCCTGTGGATTGGGGCTCCTTGATGTAGCCATCGGTCAGCTCCTGCTCGTCGCCTTGAACGTGGAATGCGTCCTGCCGCGGAGGCACGGAGACGGTGTACGGCTTGTTCAGAGAAAGCAGTCTCCCCCACACGTAGCGCACCGGCGGGATCGCGTCGCGGTCGCCCACGTCCTTGCCGTCGGAGTAACCCAACCTCACCGGGCCCGGCGAGCCCCCTTGGAGGTTCATCCGCATCCAGTTAGTATGTGGGCGGACGTGGCCGCCGACGTTGATCTGATAGCGGTGAGGAAGCCTGCTAATCCGCTCGGTATGGCTTCGCGCCACGCCGCCCGACTCGCCCTCAGGCAGGGGCTCGTAACACTCGGTCCAGTTGTAGGTGACCTCGATGGGCGTGAAGGTGGTATCCGGGGCCCGGTAGTCCACTTCCATCCGCAGCAAACTGGCTCCCGTGCGGTGGTACTTGCTGGTGTGTCGGGTGCGGAAGACGTATCGGAACTGGACGCCGTTGACGTTCGCCTCACGGACCGGGATCTCAAGGTACTTGTTCTGATTTCTCCGCTGGTGGTAGTTGTCGCGGGTATGCTCGTAGTCGAATTTGCCGGCCGTCTGCCAGGAGCCCCATTGTTCGTCGGCGCCGCGCAGCCGGTAGTCGTACCGGACGTAGTCCGACTCCGCCCGGCCGCTGAGCCAGATGCTACCCCCCATGCGAAACTTGAGGATCGGGCGGGGAGCATCCAGTTGGAAGGTAACGTGGGCTTCCTTGTCAGTGCTGTCGGCGAAGATGACCGGCAGTGTCCCCTGGCGATCGCTGCTGCCGATGTTGGCCGAATCCACGGCATAGCGCCGGTAGAGGTCGTTCTTCAGCAGCGGTCTGACTGAAAGGGTCTCGTGCTGCATCGCCGGATCGTAGTCGACCGTAATGTAGTTTGCGCCCAGGTCGAGCTTGGGTAGTGCCTGGCGGTTGCATTGGGTGATCGTGGTGACGGTGATGGCCTTCAGCCCGACGTCCTGGGGCCTTCGTGCAGCCTTCATTCGTACGCGGATTAGGTAGTTGAGCACGACGCGAAGGTCGCCAGACTGGTGAGTGCCACAGAGCGCGTCGCTGATGTTTTCCTCAACGTGGATCGCACCGGTCTCGCGTGCCTCCCACACGGGAAACCAGGAATGTCCGGCGTCGTAGGAAGCCTCGATGGCCAGCGCGTCATGGTCGCTTTGCCGATAGAGGTCCGCACGGATGATAACCCCCGTTGTGATGTTGGCCGACTGGACCTTGAAGACTACTTCGGCTTCCTGTCCAGCGCGGGCGGGGCGCACGGGCAACTCAGGGCTCCGGGTGATGTTGCGTGAGGACTCGAAGGCGGCGTCATTGGCCAGGTCGGGGGTGAAGATCCAGCGGCCGTTCGAGCGGCCGCGGTCCTTCAGGTAGCTGTTAGGGTCGTTGCCTTGACCGTTCGGATAGTAGTAGTCGGCCGTGGTTCCCAAAGGCTCCCAGTACCGCGTGTAGCTTTCACCAGGCCGGAGGCCCAGGCGGTAGCGGTAGATGGAATGGCAACCTTGGGTGTTCCACTCGTGCCAGTGCCGCTTGACCCACGCCTCATCAAGCGTTCGGGCGAAATAGGCCCGGCCGGCGGCGTCCCTGGGCAGCCAGGAGCCGGTCAGCCAGCCGCGGATCCGCGTGGTGTCGCTGCCGATCAGGTGAGCCTGTCCGGGTTTGCTGGGCGCGTAGCCGTCGCGGTCCCGCGTGATGGCCTGCGGCGTGTGGTAGCAGAGCCAGTGGTATCTGCCGCCGGGCCCTTTCGCACACGGCCCGGCCGGGTCGTCCATTTCGGTGATGCCCAGGATGGTCCGGCCGTCGCACTTGACAGGAAAGAACTTGTAGGTGTTGTCGAGGTAGTGTCGGGTGCCGTCGTATTCGAGTTCGGGCACGGTGTGGTCGCCCACCTCATAATGCCGGCCGACCCAGCCCATCCCACCTTCTCCCACCGCCGAGTACAGTGCGGTCCAGTACGCGCAGTTGGCGTTCATGCAGTTGTTGAAGTGGAGGATCGGCTCGACCGGTATCCAGTCGGCGGGCGGGCCGCTCTGATTGCCCATCACGCCGAACCAGTGAGCCAACGCAGCCGCCTTCTCGTCATTGGTCTCCCAGCGGGAAGTGGTGCTGCGGCAGAAGCTCTCAACGTCGGTCAGATCAGGGGCGTGATTGGTCAGAAGCTTTAGGTTGTAAACACGCGCTCCCCCTGGAGAGGTCGGCAACAATACGAACAGTGCGACGGGTAGCCAGACGAAGCGAGTGTGCGGGTACTGCATTTCTAGCTCCTTGTCTTCTTGCCTGTGCATGACGCTGGCTCGTCACCTCGATTGTCGGTCCGCGCGGCTTCCGGCAACCGGCACCAGGGGGCCAATGTAGTCGGTGGCGACCACCACGTGGTCGAACCAGACGGTGGCTCCGTGGGTGTTGACGGGGAAGTCAGGGTGTTCGTTCCCGTACTGTTGCGTGCCGGTGAAGACCCTTTCGGTGACATAGTGCAGCAGTCTGAAGTAGTTCACTTTGAGCCGGCCGGTTGTCCGCCACAGGAAGCCCTCAAAGGGTTCGCCCCCCTGCTCGACCAGATGGAATCCTCCGCCCGACCATTGCCCTCGGCGAACGCCCTGCGAAACACGGATTACCTCCCTACCGTCAACCCAGAGGACCAACTCACCGTCGCGCCGCCGCGGTGGCGTGTTGCACTTGATCATGCACTCGACGCAGCTCCACTGTGCCCGGGGCGCCACAGTAGGCTGGATCGCGTGAAGACCGTTGCCCCAGTACCGGCCGTCAGACGACTGCTTCATCTCACACCAATAGAGATAAGGTCTCCACACCCCCGGCGGCGGATACCGCCCGCGGGAGCCGGTAGGCTCGATGCTTACGGAGAAGCCCTCGTCGCCGGCGGGCCGAACACCCGCCCTGGTTACAGGCCACGGTCTGACGTCGGCAAGCCCGCCCAGGTGCACAAAGTGATGGATGTAGCCGCAGTCGGGGGCGAACTTGACGTAGAAACGAGTGTAGAGCTGCTCATAGCCGGGCGGAAATGTCTTGTAGAGAGACCCGCCGGTGCTCCGGCCCCTGGTGGCGGTCATCATGACGGCCCGACTGCCCGGACTGCCCGCCGGCCCGCCTTTGACCAAGGCCAAGCTCTTGGAGGCACTGGTCCAACGCTTGATCACCTGCGCGAGGGAGTCCTGCTCAAAACCCTCGACAAACACGACAGCCGGGTCTTCCTCGATGCCCACGTCGCCCGGATACGTCGCTGCCAGTCCGGGCCGTTCGGCAGCGCTGAACTCGGTAGGCTCTGCCGCCGCCGTTCGGCACGCCAACATGATCATTGTCGCCGCTCTCAACAGGAGTATTCGCCTGTCGAACACTTGTCAATCCTTCGGAAGATACCTCTGCCGCTCAGCCCTTGCCCGGTCAAGGTACTGATCGAGTGTTTCGATTTCGAATTCCTCCATCATGTCTCGGATGGATTTCTCGGGGTGCACGGAAGACAGGAAGTAGACGGCCTCCGGACTGGCCGTTTCAATCTTGACATATTCCCGATACTTCTCCTTCAAAGCACGCACTTTCTGGACGTTGTAGTCGATGTGGACGATCTGGGAGTCGAGGTTGATCCTGGCGAAGATGATTCTTCCGTAGGCGCTCGATTCGGCCAGGGTGCGTCCCAACGGATCGACAATCACGCCGTTTTCGTGGGGTACGCTGCTGGCGATGAAACACTGGTTCCTAAAGGCGATGGACGGGACCATGGACCCGCCCCTGAAAGCAGAAAGGAAGCAGAGCAATTCGACTCCCTGATTCTTGTACTGATCAAGCAGTTCCCGGAAGTTCAAGTCGAAACAGATCACGGCGCCGATCCGGCCGAAATCGGTATCGAAGACCTTCGCGCCTTTGCCGGGCAGCACACCGCCCTCCATCTCTCCGATGGTGGGAAAGACCTTGTCGTAGAACCCGGCGAGCTTGCCTTGACGGTCGATCAGCACGGCGCTGTTGTATCTTCCCCTTCCTTTTTCATCCTTTCGCCCGTAGCTGCCGATGATATACGTGTTATGCTGCTTGGCCTTGCGGCAGAGGAATTTCGTGAGCGGACCTGCTTCCGGCAGCGGCTCGGATTTCGCGTCTTTCTCTTCCCTGCTGGCTGATCTTTCGGAATTCCGCATGCAGCCTTCGGTCAGCAGGATGATATCCGGTTTATCCAGGGCGGCCGTATCGATGCGGCTTTCCATGTCTTTCATGCTCGCTCCCTGACCGTAACAGATGCACGAAACGCCCACGAGTCTCGAGCCGGTCTTCTTCTTCACGTGCTCTGGCGAGGCCACTTTCGCACCGTGTACAGTTGCGGGTCCACTTACGGCAAGAGATACCACCCAGACTGCAAGCGCGAGGCGGCGGATGGTTCGACATTCAACAGCCATAATCCTTCTCCCTAAGTGTGTTGGAGGTCAGCACTTTCATGGTGACGTAAGTTGTCTCAGCTTCGCATAGACGATCGCGTCATCCCCGGCCCCTTCGAAGGCGAAGGGAAAATGCTGATTGTGCTTCTCCAGCATCAGGCCCCAAGAGGCGCCGGTGGCGACACTCAGCTCGGCTGCTCGTGCACCCGCTGTACCCAGCTTCGCGTCCTCGTTGCACACGATCGGCTTGCCGAACTGCTTCAAGGCCGCAATCCGCCTGGAGATGTCATCGAGTGGGACCCCGTTGAAGTGAATCAGCAGGAAATCGCTCGCCCGGGCGACCGGCTCCGCCAGGCGGCCGTCGCCGTAACCGCTGGCGGAGACCGGCAGTTCGGGCGCAGTCTGCTTGGCAAGGCGAATCAACTCGGCGATTCCTTCGGGAGCTTGCAACAGACGATGGTCGAAGCCGCTGTGCCCGTATTCGTTGGCAATCTCCAGAACGACGTTCGTGAACCCGTTGGCTCTGATCCACTTGACCGCGTTGATCACCCCCGTGCGCACCGCGTCTTCGTCTTTGAGGATCTGATCTTGCCGCTGATAGTAGCAGCCGAGGATGACCACCGCGCCGTGCCGGTTGCAGGCTTCGATGACCCGCCGCACGCGCTTCAGGTAGGACTGGCGAAGCGAGCCGTCGGCACGAAACGCGGAGTTGACCGCGCCCTCGTAGCCCGGCATTCCCCCCTGCAAGTTGAGCGTGAACGCGCGGACGCCGTGGGCCACGTAGTCGGGAATCCGTGCGATGAGCTCGTCGGTGTTGGCCTCGGCGTCGAAACCAGGACGTTTGAGATCCTCAAACACGCTGTTGACCATCCGCACGTTCATCAGCAGCCCTTCGGCTCTCGTGCCGGGATAGGTCACTGCGCCGTTGATGTGCCACTGATCGTTGACAATCGAAACGCTGGTATCCGTCACCGATTGCGCCAGCAGCTTGAAGGCTTTGTTCCGTGCAGCGACACTCTCGATGTTGCGGGAACTCGCGCCGACCACCAAATCCAAGCTCGGAATGACGACCATCACATTCCCGTTCTTGCCGAACGCACCGTAGAGGTCCACCGGTGCGTCGGGAAAATGGCGCCGCCCGTTACGGTCGATGCCGTTGGTCCACCAGAGCCAACTGTAGCTGCCGCGGTGGGGGCCCTGCTCTTGCACTCGAGCAACCCGGCCTATCGTCCGCTGGCCCGGGATCACGTCGGCCAACTCCTCGGTTGAGTTCGGAAGCGAGCTGGGCAATGGGCTGGTCACCGCCATCGTGGCGTGCTCGGCGCTGATCAGTTGCTTGCCCTTCCAGTCCCCCTTCCGCAGGTACAGTAGCCCGAAGCGGGCGAAGTCGCGGACCGAGA
The DNA here is from genome assembly GCA_964618095.1 of uncultured Planctomycetaceae bacterium. Lineage (GTDB taxonomy): Bacteria > Planctomycetota > Planctomycetia > Pirellulales > Thermoguttaceae > CAZUAM01. The sequence goes on from CAZUAM010000022.1 coordinate 13,373, forward strand.
CACCTATCCGGCCCATCTCCCGCTTGGTGCCGGTGATCATGAAAGTGGGACTGTCCTGGCACTGGAGGACGTCGGTGAGCTTCGGATGCAGGACCTTTTCGTCCACCGTGTCGTAAGTGGCGCCATATACCTTCAGGAACAGCGTGTCCCAAAACAGGGCCATTTGGTAATCGTTGTAGTTGAAGGCCGTGCCGGGGTCCTCCTTCACGCCGTAGCACGAGGTCTGGTTGGCCAGGTGTCGAAAGGTGACGTTGCGGTCCTTGTAGCCCAGGGCGGCGTTGATCCGATTGAGCCCGGGCTCGAACTGACTGGCCTTCACGTCCACGCCGGTGAGCTTGCCCTCCTCGACGGCTTTGAAAAGGAAGTGCGTGTACCACGGCTTGCAGGCCGAGAAGACGTTGCCGCGATGGGCCACCTCGCCCCAGGTATAGACCATGTAGCCGCGGCGGACCACGCAGCCGCGCCCGCCCACGTAGTCTGCAAGCGAGGCCAGCTTTTTTGGATCCATGCCTGCTTCGACAGGGGCTTTGCTGGCCCACTGCTCGCCGGGCAACACGGCAGCGGCTTCTTCGCTCATCACACTCCGCACCTCGACGAGCAGGAGTACCGCGATCAGGGCAAACACGACGGTGCGGGGTCTTGCACGGGGTAACTTCGTCATTGGCAATTCTCCTGGATTCCATAGTCCCAACGTCATGGTCGGGGACTGGCCCCGGTCAGCCGCAACGTCCAATCGTTGTTGTCCTCGCCGAACCTGACGTTGGGGAGGCTGGTCGTGGGAGTCTGCATCCGGCGGTCACCCAACACGATGCCTGCAAAAACGATCCGCCACTTCCGCCCGCTACCGTCATATCTCGTCTCCTCTCAAGGTCCTCTCTTGACGACGCGTAGCGCCCAGTCACCGCCGCCGGGCGCGGCAAACCGTTGCCTTCCGCCGGGAACCGTACCTGCGTCCTGAAATCTGCCGTCCTTGCCGTTGGTTGCCTTCCACCAGGTGAGGCTGTAGGTACCGCCGGCTGCCAGGTCCACGGTGACGTTGCCGCCGGACGGCAGATACAGTGCGTACACCTCACCGGGTTTGGCCAGGCAGAAGGCCCTGCCCGATTTCACCAGATCGTTGTTCGGCTCCATCTCCCAGAAAGGCAGCGACTCGATGAATGCCCGGGCGCCACCAAGCTCGGTCCATACCGGCTCCCAGGCCGACATGGGCCGGTCATACGGTTGGTAAACGTGCGCCTCCCACACGCCGCCGCCCAGATAGGCACTCCACCAGCCCCGGCGGTCCTCCTCGGGGCGGCCTTCGTCAAAACCGACCATCAGAATACGCCTGTTGCGGGACTTGCATCGATTGATCCAATCAACCGATAGCCGGTTGTGCGACATCGGGTCAGAAGCCTTCCCGCCGGGGCTCCCCGTTTGAATCGATGTGAAATCCACCTGCGGCGCGTCAATGTACCGGTCCTCGGGACGATTGACGTTGTGGATTCCCCGAGGATGGTCGTAAGGATCGATGTCCTTGAGTTTTTGCATTAGCGCAAGGGCGGCGCCCAGGCTGTAGTTTTCGTTGTATTCCTCATTGAAGTTGAAGATCATGGCCGGCAGATCGCCGAAGCGTGCGATCAGCTCGCGGTAGTAACGTGGATGGTCATACTCCTTCCAGGCGCTGTCATCCTCCAGGACGAGATACGGGACGACGCCTTTGGCCTGCATGTGTTCGAAGAGCTGCCGCCACTCGTCCAGCTTAGCGACGTCGAACCTCGCGTTTTTTCCGGCGTTGGACATTGCTTCCCGGGCGATTTCCCCCAGCCACGGCCAGACGTCTTTATCGTCGCCGCCGATGTTGTGGGTCATCATGTAAAGCGAGTTGACGCCCCTAGCCGCCAGGTAGTCGACGGCTGCCTTGCGTTTCGACAGCGTGTTGTAGTTGTGGTACTTCCCAAGAAAGTTTTCCGGATCATCGCAGCCGGCCTTGAGCCAATAGGGGCCGTCGCGGAACTTCAGATAGCGGATCTTGTTGGATGCGGTTCCGACCGCCTCCAGCCGGCCCCAGCGATAAAAGCCCGCAGCGTCGTCGGGCACAGCGACGACCGTAAACCAACCTCGCAAGCCGTCGAGGAGCTTGTTCCGGCTGGCGGAAGCGAAGGTCCATTTGCCGGGCTCATCCGCCGAGAAGCGGACTTTCCAGACGTTCCCGTCAAGCCCGCCTTTCCCGTCGCCGTCGTAGAAGCCGGGAACCTGGTATTGCTCTCCAGCGGGACTCGTAAGAACTCCGTCGACCAAGATGTCGAATGGGTTGGGTTGCCCGTTGCCCACACAATCCGGGCCGGCCAGGATGATCTCGATCTTTGCCCATTTGGCAAACCGGCCGATGCAGCCTAAGTCCTTCACGGCAGTCTGACTGACGAAAGTCGTCAGAAGCGTTGCCGGGTGAATTCCCGCGTGGCGCGCCCTCTTGGGTCTTGTCGGACATGCCTCGACGAGCAACCCCAGTGCCTGGTTTTTCATTTCCCGGCCGCGGACCCTGGCATCGTTCCAACTGACGATCAGGTCCAGGCTCGGAATCACACACATCACCCGCGGTCCCCCGTGCCCGGAAGCCAGGTACGTGTCCTGGGGTGCGTCCGGCCAATGGCGCCGGCCGTCGCGGTCCACCCCGTTGGTCCACCAGAGCCAACTGTAGCTGCCGAAGTGGTCGGTCTGGTTGTCGGGAATCGACCGTGAGCCTATGCTCCGCTGGCCGGGAATCATCTCCGCAGCCTCTTTGCCTGCGCGGGGGATGGAATTCGGCAACGGACTTGTTACCGCCATGGTCGCGTGCTCTTGGCTGATGAGTTGCTTGCCCTTCCAGTTGCCCTTGCGCAGGTACAATAGCCCGAAGCGAGCGAAGTCGCGGACCGAGATCCCCACGCGCCCCGGCCTGTCGCGCGTGCCGAATGCCATCAGCGTGGGGTTGTCCTGGCACTGGAGAATGTCCGTCAATTGCGGATGCAGGACTTTCTCATCCACGTCTTGGTACGTTGCACCGTAGACCTTCCTAAACAGCGTGTCCCAAAACAGGGCCATCTGCCAGTCGTTGTAGGCGTAGGCCGTGCCGGGCTTCTCGCCCAGGCCGTAGCAGGTAATCTGGTTGGCCAGGTGCCGCCAGGTAATCCCGCGATCCTTGTAGCCGAGTTCCTTGTTGATGTCCTTCAGACGCGGCTCCCACCTGACGGCTTTCTGGTCCAGGCTGGGGATCCTCCCGTCTTCCAGGGCCTTGAATAAGAAGTGGGTGTACCACGGCTTGCAGGCTGAAGCGACGTCTGCTCGCTTGCTCACGTCGCCCCACGAGTAGACCATATAGCCGTGCCGCACCACGCAGCCTCGCCCGCCCACGAAGTCCCTGAAAGCATCCAGTCTCTCCGAATCCATACCCACTTCGGTAGGCGTTTTTGTCGCCCAACTCGTGCCGGGGTAGACGGTTTGCTCAGGGGCAGCCTGCGCCCCAGGTGCCAGCAACAGCACCATCACAGCAAACGCCGTTGCGGTCACGCCAAGTGTTATCAGCATCATTCGCTTCATTGCCTTGTACCTTGTTTTGCTATGAAACCTTGCGAACGAAAAGAGTCGGCCTCCTACTGCTCGACTCTTATTCCCGACCAGCTTGCCGTGCCGCCGCGGGTAGCGTTGTAGCCCCACTCGAAGAAATTGCTGCCGCCGCCGCCGAGCGTCATGATCAGATCGGTGTTCGGAACGTGCCCGAAATACCGCGCGCGTTGGGCCGGAGTGGGGTCTTTGCCGACGCCCGACGAGTCTACCGGCACCCAGCCGTATCCCGGCAGATACACCTCGCTCCACCTGTGGAATTCCGTGTCGACCGACGGGTCCCTGTCTCGATACCTTGTCCCCGCCTGGAACCGGGCCGGAATGCCGGACGCTCGGCACAGTGACACGAACAAGAACGACAGCGGCGAACAGGTCCCGGCTCCTTTCTTCAGTAGTTCCGGCGCCGACAGCCACCCGCCGCGCTTCTCGTAGTGTGCGTGTTCGGTGGCGTATTGATACGCGCGTTGCACCAGCCGGTAGCAGTCCTTCTCGGTGCCGTCACTGGTTATCCATCTTCTGGCTTTCTGGATTCCCGGGTCGTCCAGCTTGAGCAATTCGCCGTCCACCAGGTACTGGCTGATAATGTCCTCCGGGATGTCGTTCGTGCAGCCGACTCTATCCGGCCAAATGTAATACTGAACGTCGTAGATCTCCGCGGTAACACCCAGCTTTCTCGACTTGACGGACGGTTGTCCCCAATCGTCCTTCTCTACCGGCGAGGGCGGCGCGATCTGCACCTTGCCCAGAATCTTCTGCCGGTTCATGTTCCACGGTACCGCAATGTACCCCTCCGGACCGTGGCTGGCCTGGTACACAATCGTCGCCGTGCGCTTCTTGGAGAGATGGATCCTTCTCGAGCGGTCAATCATGAACTCCCCCAGTTTACCCTGTGCGTCTATTGTCCAGAAGAGCTTTCCATCAGAAGCCGTTCCAAGCGGCGCGGCATCGAGTTCCACCCGCAAGATGACATACCCGTCTTCGGTAATGAGATAAACAGCCTTGTCATTTCCGTCGGCAACGAGGATGTACTCACCGAAGGCGGCAAGGCCGGTGATGTCCCTTGACGGCGCAGGGACCTCGCTGGTCTTCTCGCCGTTTTCAGGACTGATCCCGAATATCTTGTTGGCCTTTCTGTCGGCGACATAGAGGGTCCCGCCCACTAGCGCCAGCCCGGCCGGCATCTCCATTTCCCGTTCAAATCTGAATTCTCGAACGCCCTTTCCATCCTTCCCAGACAACTTTTTCACTCCGATGCCGTTCACCGTCCAGACGGCATCGCCGTCAAACGCGAAGCTGTTGATTTCCGTGACATCCAGGAGGCTCTCCTTTCCAACCGATCCATTCCTCCGCTTCAGTTTTCTAATCCGGCCCAAATGATGTACCCAGAGGCTGTCCCGGCCCCAGGCAATCGCCTTCGCGTCTTGCGACACGTCAGCCCGCGGATCGCCCGATCCGTCTATTCTTACGTCATGCGATCCCACTTGTCTCACCGGTGGCACGAATGCGCTTTTGTCAGGCGGGATGTAGTTCTTCGCGGTCTCCGGGGTGACTTCCGCATCGAAGGCCTGGGCTCCCTCTGGGTGCCTTTGCCCACGGGAGTTGGGCCTGCCTTTGGATCGAAGCAGCAGTAGCCCGTCTCCCGGTCCGGGCGCGGCTAGCGCCCGTTCGTTGCCCGGAACGTCGCCGGCGCGCCTCCAGGTGCCGGCAGGCGGATCGAACCACTCTACGGAATAGGTTCCGTCGGGCAACCGGACGGTGACGGACGGCACGCCATCGGCCTCTGCGTCGGTCTCCGGCCGGGAGCACGTCTGTGCCCGGGAAAACGGCGAGTCTGAGGTGACCGCGAGAACTGCGATCAAGGCAGCCCGGCCAATGCAGCCCGGCACAGAACGGTCGGGCTTCTGATTCCCGATCGACACGTCCATCTCGTGCGTTCTCCTCCAGTTGACGGCTGACAATGATCGGCAAGTGACCGGTCCCAGCGGCCCTCGTGGCAGCAACGCCTCTCTTTCCCTTGAAGAAGGACCGCTCATCTACTTCACCGGGGCCCTGTCTTCCTCCTTCGGTTCAATGGTAACGCGATACCGCGGATCGGTCATCCACAGCCTGTAGCTCGGGTCGTCTTCGTAATAGCGGTAGTGGTCTTGGACCCTATGGTGAAGGGTCTCGTCGTGAAGTATCTCTCCGCCCGTGGTCGCGGTCACTCGAAGCGAGCCACCTCTTTGGCCCGTGCGCCTCAGTGTCAGAACGAAGCTCCTTCCCGCGTGCTCAATGGCGACCGCATGGGTCGACGGGTTGGACCGAAGATCCGGCTGCTTCGCTGCCTGGCGGTTGCCCGTGCCGACCTGGAGCACATGGAGGAACTCGACCGTCCTCGATGGTTTCTTCGCTTTGAGTTCCACGCGCCAACCCTCAAGTCCGATGGTGCTCTGAACGGCGTACGGATGGTCGGTCATCTTGTAGCCTTCATCGGTCACGCCGTACTGGACGCCCGCAACCTCGAATTCGTGCCCCCTGCCGCCGATCTTGATCCGGTCGGCGTCTTGCTCGGCCGGCACGAGCGTCTGCACTCGCAGCCACCCTTCGCCTTTCTCATGGGGAGATCCTGATTCCACCCAGAATCCCGACCCGCCCATGCGAAAATGCCCGCCGGGTCGAGGATGCTCAACAAGCTTGCCCGCCGCCACCTGGAGCTTCTGCGGGCCGATCTCGTCGGGACGAAGAGGGGTCTGCTTGCCGAAGGCCACAGGTTCGCGCAGCGCATGAAGCAGCCAGCAGGGCTTCTTGCCGACATCGGTCACTTGAATGCGGTCGTGAATCACGAAAACATCCGGTTTCAGGTAGAGGAACTGCCGCGTGATCTCCTTCAGATCGGCCGGGTTGTAACTGAAACGGGCATCGCCCAGTGCGTAGTCATAGAGGGGATGGGTGCGATAGGCGGTGATGCGGCCTTCCATGAAGTCCTGCTGTTGGTCTTCGAACCCCCAGACCGGCCACCACTGCGGCGCCTGCGGCACGGACTGCCCGCCGCGACGGACGACGTTGTCGGTCGGTTGCTTGCGCCAGTCCAGGTGAGTGAACTGGGCCTCGCCAATGGTGATGCTATTGTGAGCGATCGTCTGCCTGCCGTACTCGAGGACGGCACCCGCCGTGCCTTGGTCATAGAACTTCAAGACACCGGTGTTCTGTCCATGACACGGCCCGGAGTCCATCGCCAGAGGCCCGGCCTTGCGGATGGTGAAGCTCAAGTTGTCGGCGTTGTTGCGTCCCCAGGTCCCGTCGATCTCGCCGAAGCGGCCGCAGCGGAAGGTGGCAAAGGTTGCGCGCTCAGTCCAATCGCTCCGCATAACGACATGGCCCGAGGTCGGAAACAGACGGGTGGTCGGCAAAGTGGTTGGATCGAGAGGCTCTTGTTGGGGATCCCACCAGAGCAGCCGGCCCAGGGCGTCCCGATCCTCGGCCCATCGCGGCTCTTGCGAGCGCAGGGTGTCCATCCAGACGCGGCCCAACCCGTCGTTCTGGCGGGCAATGGTGAGCCACGCCAGGTTGTTCGCCCCCGAATGGCCCGGGGCCACCGCCCCCGGGTCGGCGCAGCTCCTCGTGACCCCGATGTGCTCAACGCAGAGCGGCGTCATCTCAGGCACGAAATGATACCAGTAGAACGCGCTTTGGTAGTTGGCGAACCGGGCGCGGCTGAGATAGTCCTCTCCGGTACAGTTCGTCCAGCAGATCGCCGCAATGAATGGTTCCCAGTAGGCGTGTTCGCCGTTGTATCCGTGGCCCATGTCCGAGCCGCCACGGCCGGCCGCCCAGCGGTTGAGCTTGTTGGTCCATCTGACGAGTTGGGACTCGAAGTCCCGCCTCATTCTGGCCAGCAGCACGGCGTCGTTTGGCCCCTTGCCGCCCTCGTAAAACACGGAGACCAGGTGCAACGTTGGCCGCCAGTACAGGGAGCCCTTCTTGGAGACAGCCTTCACCACCGCATCGCTGAGAGCCCTGCGCTGCTCGGCGCTCAGATCCTCCCAGATCAGATCGATGGCAGCAGGCCAGCCGAAGATCCAGGTGGGCCGCTCGAACTGCGACGAGCTCTTCAGCGCCTGGAGGAATCGTCTCTCACCAGTCACGCGGTAGGCGACGGCCTGTTCCAGCATCGAGGGTCGGTCTCCCAACGACCGCTTCTTGATCACCGCGAACTCGCGGGCGATCCGGGGATCGGCGAGGCGCCGCCTGACCCTTTCGAGGTCTTCCTCGGTCAGCAGGCATCTGGGGTGCTCATTGCGAGCGAGGCGGCAATCGGGGGGAATGGTGAACACCGGCCTGCCGTCGTGCACGGTGATTGGCTGGAAGGACGCTGCTTTGGCAGTCTCCTGCCCGGCCTGACCGTTTCGAGCAGAAACCGCAGCAACCAGGCCCACGAACATCGCAAAGTGAATTGCCGAAGTCTTCCTCGTCATTTGTCTCGCCGCCTCCCTACCTGTTCGGGGTCCACGGTATTACTCGGGGATTCGCGGTTACTCCGATTCAATGGGTCCTCATGGGCCCCACGTAACTCGTGGCTACCACAGAATCGTCGAGCCAGACGGTCGCTGTCTTGATGTTGACCAAGAAGCCTCACCGTGTCAAACGCCCTACTGCGTTTTCAAGTCGATCCGATTGACGCGGCCGATGCGCTTTGTCCCCACGGCCAACTCGTCGATCCAGAGGGTTTGCGGGTGCGGAAGGAGTCCGGGGCCGAAATAGGGGGCCAACAAGAACTGGTTGATCTTCATGTTGGGGAAATCGGTGGAGCGGAAGACGACGTCGGTCCGCTCGACGACCAGCGTGCCGTCGAACCAGCCGCGGAGCTGGCCATCCGCGTTGGGCCTGTCGCCTTTCATGTCCAGGCTGTTCAGCTTGAACATCGCCTCGACGCAATGCCACTTGCTGTCGTCGAACAGGACCTTTTTGCTGTCGTAGAGCTTACCGTTGTAACCGCCCCTGAGTGGGCCCTGTGTCAGGCCGCGAGGCGAGTCCTTGTTCTGGATATCGGTGGCCGCAAGCCGCAGCTTTCCGCCCACCGGTTCCACGTAAAGGGTCAAGTGGCTGGCAGCCGGTCCGTGATACTTCCCGTTCTCGCTGGTCAGAAAATGCACCAAGTGAGGATGGTACCTCCGGTTGGTCCATCCCCAGCCGGGCGACAGCTTGATGTAGTAGCGGAGGTAGACCTCTTCGGTGGGCTCAAACAGATGTCGAATTCCCGAAGAGCCGGTCGGCTTAGTGCCGCCTTTCTTCCAAGGATACACGACACAACCCTTGCCGGCCCAGGCATCGTCGGCGGAGATATTGAAACTGCTGCCGTCGTACCATCCCCGGCTGAGCAGTCTGGCGTCGTCGAAGCGCTCGTTGAAAAGCATCCCCGGGATTCCTGGCTTGTCAGCGACCTCGTTCGAGACGAACGTGATCTGGCTGCGTCCCGACGCGGCAGCCGACCTCCTCTGGGTGGTTGTGCCTTGGGTCCCGTCTGAGGCGATCGGACCGATGTACTCCGTGGCCACCACGATATCGTCGAACCAGACCCGGTTGACGCGGTTGGGGTCGGCCACCTTGTTCTGTCGCGCGGCGTTCTCGGTGACGTAGTGCAGCAGCCAGAAGAAGTTGATCTTCAGCTCGTTGCTGGTCCGCCAGCGGAAGCCTTCAAAGGGATCGCCTCCCTGTTGAAGCAGCGAGAACCCCATCCCCGACCAGCGACCACGCCGTACGCCCTTAGTGAAGTTGGCGACGAGCTTCCCGTCCAGCCAGAGTGCCAACTGGCCGTCGGGTCGGTCGGGGGTGGAGTTCAGCTTGAGCATGATCTCCACGCACTGCCACCGGCCCTTCGGCACCAGCGCCGGCCGGGCAGGGCGCAGGCCGTTGCCCCAGTACCTACCGTCCGCGGAAATCTTCATCTCGTGCCAGTAGCAATAGAAGTTCCAGATGCCCGGCGCCGGCTGGCGTCCGTAGTCGCCCACCGGCTCAATACCGACGGTGACACGTTCATCGCCGCGTGGGCGGGTACCCGCTCCGCCCTGCGGCCAGCGGGTGGGCGGGTTGTAGCCGCCCAGGTGAACGAAGTGGTGGATGTACTCGGCCTGGGGCGCGAACTTCACGTAGAACCGCGCAAACGCCGCCTCCACACCCCGCGGCAGCCGTTTGTAAAGGTGTCCACCCGTGTTTTCCCCCAAGGTGGCAGTCATCTGAAGCGACCGCTTGCCGCCGCTGGCCGACGACACCTGGGGGCTCAGCGCCATCACCTTGCCCTGTTTGTTGCTGATCTCGCCCCAGCGCCGGGAGATTTGTTCGAGGCTGCCGGTCTCGAAGCCCTCGGCGAAGAGCACACTCGGGTCGCGGGCGATCCCCACGTCGCCAGGGTACTTCGCCGCCAGCCCACTGCCTTCCGACAGCACATCTGGCCTGTTCTGGTCACTGTTTTCTTCTGCGGCAACGACGGTCGTCGGAGGCAGAAAAGCGGCACACGCCGCCACGGCCCGCCACATGCTGAATCGCAACATTCGCTGTCCTCCTTTTCTGGTTCATCCGACTGAAGGGTACCTGGGGTTGAAAAAAGGCGGACATGCTG
>CAZUAM010000023.1:0-23282 GCA_964618095.1 uncultured Planctomycetaceae bacterium
ATGACCGTCTGCAACAGGTTGACCAGGTAATCGTAGCGGCGGACGTGGGCCAGCTCGTGGGCCAGCACCGCGTCGATCTGCGGCGGCGACATCTCACCGAGCATCGCCGCCGGTACCAGCAGCACGGGCCGCAGCCAACCGATCACCGCCGGGACGTCGACCACCTCCGACTGGAACATCCGCACCGGCCGGCTGAGCTGCATCCGCTCGATCAGCTCGGCCAGCCGGCAGGCCAACGGCTCGCTCCCGGCCGTGGTGCCCAGGTACTTCAGGCGCTGCAAGGCGATCCATCCGCCCAAGTGCCACACCGACAAGACAAACACCCCCACAAACCAGGCCAACACCAGCCACGGCACCCAGGGCGAGACCGCCTGCGAGACCCGCTCGGACAGCGGTGCAGCAGGTTCGGCAGGCGGTGTCGGTTCCGGGAAAGGCTGGCCGGCGAGCGGCAAGGAGTTCCGTTCCGTGCCGGGAGTGGCGGGAACGAACTCGCGCGGTGGGGCGCTCGGCAATGCGGCTCCCGGCGGTTCGGCGTTCGGCAACACGGTATCCACGGGCAAGGCCCGCGGGTTGCCGGGTGGCATCGAAACGGCCGCCCATTCGGAAGCGGGGCGGTCCGGCACAATCCAGTAGGTCACCAGCGGCAGGGCGAACATGGCCCCCAGCCCCGCGCAGGCGGTCAGGTATCGCAGGTTGGCCGAGCGGCGGCGGAAGGCCGTCAGCAGCAACGCCAGGAACGACGCCAGCAGGGCGATCTGCCACAGCGAATGCAGCAAGGCCCAGCCCAGGCGATATACCAAGTCAGACCGCAGGATTTCTAAGATATCTGTCATGGTCCCTCCCCTTTCGCTTCTTCAATCAGCCGCTGCATTTCGGCCAGCTCTTCGGCCGAGACGCGCTGGGCCGAGAGCATCCGCATCACCAGCTTTTTGGCCGAGCCGCCGAAGGCCTTCTGCGACAGGTCGTCCAGCATTTGCAGTTGCGTCTCTCTCTTGCTTTCCGCCGTCCGGTAGAGTTGAGGCCGTACCGACTCGTCGCGAACAACCAGGCCCTTCTCTCTCATTACCTGAATCATCTTCAGTGTGGTCGAGTAGCCCGTCTCCCGCCGGGCCGCCAGGACCTCGTGCACCTGGCGGACGGTCGAGGGCCCTCGCTGCCAGAGGACGTCGAGGATTTGCAGCTCCACGTCGGTCGGCCGTGACGAAGGATATCTGGGCATGTCGGCTCCTCTGCTGCTTGAGGTCCCGGATCGGTGGCTGGCGATCCGGCTGACTATATGACGAATTGCTTCGTCAAAAAGTTCCCTAAGAATAACGAAAAAATTCGTCAAGTCAATGGGAGAAGCCTGGAAGGGACCGGCTGCAACCCAGGGGAATCATCGTAAGGTGTTGCAAATACAGGAGTTAGGGATTCCATCTGGCCCACATTCAGGGACCGTCCCAAATGTGGCACTTCGGCTCTCACTCAGATTGACAAACGCGGCGCTACCGGGGGCCGACGTACCGTCGGCCGCTAAACGTGTTTGTCGGCGGCGCAGCCGTGTTTAGCGGCCGCCGGTACGGCGGCCTGAGCGTTGCGCGACCCAAGAACTGTCAGGAAGGCAAGTTGCGCCGTTAGTGATGCACTACCTTGGCCCTGAGCACCTCGGAAGTGATCGTGCCCGGGTAGTATTGGGTCACTCTGGGGTCGGTAAGAGCCGTTGCCCGGGAAGGTCTCAGGACGAGCTTGATCGGAATGAATCCCTCTTTCCCTTTCACAAACTCGTACGGCAAGCGGGGGAAGTAGCCGTTTGCCTTGTTTCCTTTGAGCACCACCAGCGGGTCTCCTTGGAATACGTCGCCGGTCTGCTGAACGTGAAACTCCACCTCGAAGCAGAGGTCTACCGGCAGCTCCCGGGCGAGTTTCCAGAGCGGCATGTGTAGGCCGATGGACCGGCCGGCGCGCGGTTTCCAGGTGATCTGTGGCCGCCACGGATCCGGTTCGGGCGACAAGTCGCCGGTCCGGTCGAACTGGATCAGCCCATCCCGAACCTCCACACGAGTCTCCGAGAACTGAAACGCCCTGCGCACGAGTTCATCGAGCTTCGGATCGCTGGGCGCCACCAGATCATTGGGCGTGTCGGCGGAGACCATCTCGAACTCATACGTCTGGGATCTTGCACGACCGGTATAGGTACGGTTCTCTCGCACAAACTTGTACTCGGTGACCACGTGAAAGGAGTGTTTCCCCAACGCCTGATTCTTCGTGTGCAGCCAGCCGGTGCCGGCCAGGGGTCCGGAATAGGAGAACGGTTTGCCATAAGGCTTGCCATCGACAAAATGAGTGGTCACAGTCTGCATTTCGAAGGGCTGATCGGGTGGCCACCCACCCCAGCCGTATCGGAGGCAATATCCCATCGCGATCGCCGCATCGACACCTTGGGGATATCGCTTGCGGAGCTTTGCGTAGTGCGTCATGGCGAGCTGCAAATAGGATTGGATCTGCGACGGCGTCGTGCTTTCCCAGGTGTGCAAGAAGGCGTTGGTCGCCCGCCGGTTCAGCTCGTCCTCCGTGTTGCCGATGATCGACAGCAGATAGTCGCCGGATCTCGGCTGATACAACACGATCAGGCGCTTCAGATCTTCAGGAAGCGGTGGCCTGGAGTCATCGATCTCGGGCAAGGCGGTGAGGCGCCGGCGAATGTCTTCCAGGAACCCGGCCAGCCGGTAGCGAAGCCTCCGCAGGCGGGACTGAATCTCCAGATCGGTTTGCGGGCCCAGCTTGTCCAGGACGGGCAGAATCGCGGGGCCTTCTTTGAGCAAGGCCCGCTGGGCGGCCTCCCGCTGCTGATACTCGTGGTGGCCCAGTTTCTCGACCAGCGATATCACGTGCTTTTCCCACTCGGCGCCCCGCAGCACGTTCTTAGGGGAGGGTTCCCGGGCCGGCAGGGGGAGAGGCCAACCCGCGGCCAATCCACCCAGTAGCACCAACACGGTTTTCAGTAGTCTCATCTCAGTACACCTCAATCTGGCCGAGCCAACGAGGATACGGCCCCGATACCTTGTGACGCGGCGGGTGGCTGTTTGGTTCCGCCGCTTCGGTGAAGAAAGCCGGTTTGGCTGCCGTCCATCCGGCCCCTTCTCCAGCCGCAAAAGCGCGACGCGAATTCCGCCCGGGGCTGTTCGGCCTGTTCTGCGTCTCCCTCGACTTGGGCAAGGGTCGGCCTGGCGGGCCTAAGCCGGCAGCAGGGCGGCCAATTCGGGGTGGGGGTGGGTGATCACGTCGGCCATGATCAGCTTGCCTTCGAGCCGCCCGACGGTCTGCCGGCCGGCCTCCACGGCCGCCTGGACCGCCGCCACGTCGCCGCGGACGATGATCGTCACGTAGGCGGCGCCGATCTTCTCCTTGCCCACCAGCTCGACCCTGCCGGCCTTGAGCATCTCGTCGGTGGCGTGCAAGGCAGCCACCAGCCCCTGCGTTTCGATCAGCCCGAGTGCGTCGGAGCTTCTCATGGCATCCTCTCTTTTGACTCGCGAATCATAGATTCCCAACAGGGGAATCGGCGCCGGCGGTCGGCTGGCAAGTTCCCGGGTCTCGCCGGTCGGCCCGGTCATAAGCACCAGGTCGGCCCGGGTGCCCATCTGTCGGGCCAGTGCGACCCCTTGCTGGCCCGCCTCGCGGACCTCGTCGGCCCCACCGGCCAGCTTGATGCACTGTTGGGCCCCCATCGTGCTCTCGATGCCCACGATCTCCACCCCCGCCGCCTTCGCACAGCGATCGGCCACGACCAGGGCGGGCGTGAGGTTGTCAATCTCCAGCAGGGCGACGCTCAATCGGGACATAAGAGAATGATGAATGCAGAATGCTGAATGCAGAATGATGAATGATGGATGAAGAACGTGATCTACATATTCACAAACAGCTTCAGCGTCCGGACTACTCTGCCGCGACCTCACTGATCACTCCGCCTTCCCCCTTCCGCCGTCCCCCTTCCGCCGTCCCCCTTCCGCCGTCCCCCTTCCGCCTTCCGCCTTCATCCTTCTTCACACTACTCCTCGTTGTTGCAACTCGGCCAATACGCCCTGGACGATCTGGCTGATCTGGTTTGGATCGATGGCCACGGCAGCGCGCGGGGCGGCCGGGCCGCGGAGAAGTCCTTCCTCGGCCAGGAACTGGCGGAGCGTCCTTTCCAGCTCGTTCAGTTTTAGCCGATGCTGCTGCGAGAGCGGCTGCCGGCCGGTTCCCATGCGGAATCCGCGCAAGGAAACGCCCACGCGGAACCCTTCCGGAAAGTCGGCGGATGAGAGTGACGTATCGAACAGCTTTGTGACGCTGGACTGAACCCGCCGTGCCTGGTCGAGTTGGCCGCTTACCGTCAGATCGTAGAGTTTTCGCGTAAGCTCGGGGACCACGCCGCTGGAGGCGTTGGTGCCGCCGTCGCAGCCGATCAACAGCATGGGCAGCAACACCGTGTCCCAGCCGGTTAGGAAGCTGAAGTCGGGCCGGTGGGGACGCACCGCCTCGATCATCCGCATCATCTGCGCCACGTCGCCCGAGGAATCCTTGATCCCCACGATCCGCGGGCACTCCTCGCTCAGCCGCCCGATGGTGGGCACGTCGATGGGCGAGGCGAACATGGGAATGTTGTAGAGGGTAACGTCGACCGGCGTATGGCGGCCGATCTCCTTGAAATAGGCGTAGACGTTGTCCGGGCTGAGCCTGTAATAGTAGGGGGCGACGATGGCCACCGCGCGGACGCCCAGGCCGTGGTAATACTCGCAGGCGGCCAGGGTCTCGCGGACGTCGGCCTCGGCCGCCCCAGCCAGGATCGGCACCCGTCCGGCCGTCTGGTCCACGATGATCTGGACGATCCGCCGCCGTTGCTGGGGCGTAAAACGCGTAAACTCGCTGGTCGAGCCGTTGGGATACAGCCCGTGCACGCCGCCCTCGATCAGCCAGTCGACGTACCGGCGGAGCTCGGCCTCGTTGATGTCCCCCTGCTGGTCCAGCGGGACCATGTTGGGGGTGAAGATGCCTTGCAGTCTTCCTTGGGAGGCCATTTTCCGGGTGTCCTTCTGAATGGCCTGAGGATTGGTAGAATACGTACAATCGGAGCGGCCGGAGCGGTTGCTAAGCAAGCATAGCTTGCCGGTCGGCTCAGGACCGATCACCGTTGCCCGATATTCTGCTTCACCAGGGCGCGATGAAACACACGCGAACCATCCTGTTGCTGCTGGGTCTGGGCATGTTCGCCCTGTATGTCACGGCGTTCTACGCCGCGCGGATGCCCACGGTGGAAGACCAGTTGCGTCGCGCCGCACCCCGGGCGGGCGCGGAAGAAAGCCCCAGTGAGATTCCGGGCCCGGTGTGGCGTCGAGCTTACGTCTTCCAGTTCCTGCTCTTCCCCGAGTACCTACTGAAGCGTTGGTTCGGGGAACCGATGGACGTCGGCGTGCAGGACCGGCTGCCGGTGCTGCTGATCGCCGGGGTGATCCTGGCCTATGCCTGGAGTTTGGGATGGCTGCTGATGGCGCTGTGCCGGGCGGACCGGGGTCTGACGCGGTTGGAGTGTTTTGTCTTCTCAATGGCCGTAGGTCTGAATCTCGTCTCCACCTACGTGCTGGCGGCAGGGCTGCTCGGCTGGCTCCGCAACCCGTTGGTCTTTGCCGTACCGGCGGCACTGACACTGGCTGCCGCGGGCCGACTCCGGTGGCGACGCGTGATGGCCGGATTGGAGGAAGATCGCCAGGGCAAGCCAGTCAAGAACAAGAAAGCCAATCCCGCCGCCGCGGCCGAACAAAACGACCGTTGGCTGAGCCCCCGGTGGCTATGGCTGGCTACCCCTTTCGTGCTGATGATCCTCTTGGGTGGGATGTTGCCGCCGGTGGATTTCGACGTGCGAGAATATCATCTGCAAGTGCCCAAGGAGTTTTTCCAGCAAGGTCATATCGCCTTCCTGCCGCACAATGTCTACGGCAACATGGCGATGGGCACCCAGATGCACAGTCTGTTGGCGATGGTGATCGCCGAGGTGGTCGGCGGCGACTGGTGGCTGGGCGCACTGGCCGGCAAGACGGTGATCGCGGCGATGGCGCCGCTTACGGCCCTGGCGCTATTTGCCGCCGGGCGGCGGCTCTTTTCGACCGCCGCCGGCGTGGTGGCCGCGGTGGTCTACATCTCGACTGCCTGGATCGTCAGGGTATCCACTGCCGGCCTGGTGGAAGGCGGATCGGCGTATTACCTGCTGTTGTCGGTGTACGCGGTGCTGCTGTGCGATAGGGGAGGCGAAGAGGCTTGCTCGGGCAATAGCCCCGCCCGGAAGGGTGGGGTTGCTGCCAGTGATCACAACCCCGCAAAACCCCGCCCTCCCGGGCGGGGCTATTCTCGTCTTCTCTTGGCAGGCTATCTGGCGGGCGGGGCAGTGGCCTGCAAGTATCCGGCGGTACTGTTCGTGCTGCTGCCGCTGGCCGTATGGCTTCTGTTGCTGCGCGTGAACGACGGGCTGCGTGCGGGCCTGCGGGACTGGCGGCCCGTGGGCATCTTCCTGCTTGCTGCCTTTCTGGGCTGCGGGCTGTGGTTCGGCAAGAACTGGGTGCTGACGGGCAATCCAACGTACCCGCTGCTCTACAACGTCTTCGGCGGCAAGACCCGGACCCTGGAGAAGAACCGGCAGTGGGTCAACGCGCACCGTCCGAAGGACTTCTCTCCAAGTGCACTGGGAGGAGATCTTGTCCGGGTGGGCCTGCGGAGCGAGTGGCTCAGCCCGCTGCTGGTGCCCCTGGCGGTGCTGGCTTTCCTGGACCGTCGTCGTCGTCGGCTGGTGATCGCGCTGCTGGCCTACTTCGGATACGTGATCGCCGCCTGGTGGCTGCTTACGCATCGGATCGATCGGTTCTGGATCCCTGCGGTGCCTCTGCTGGCGCTGCTGGCTGGTGCGGGGGCCTGCTGGAGTCGGCGGCCATGGTGGCGGTGGCTGTTGATCGCCGTGCTCGTGCTCGGCCTGGTGGCGAATTTCCTGGTGGCGGATCTTGCCGTCGGCTACGGCCGCTATTTCGTCAGCCTCGACCGGCTCCGCCACGACGTGGAGCAGGTCGATCACCCGGGCCGGGTCGATCCGTGGCATCACTACCTCAACACCCATGTAGGTCGGGGCCGGGTGCTGATGGTCGGCGACGCGGAGGTGTTCGACCTGGAGGTGCCGGTGCTGTACAACACCTGCTTCGATGATTGCCTGTTCGAGCAACTGGTTCGGGAGCACTCGGCCGAAGAGATTCGTGCGGCCCTGGCCGTCCGCGGAATCTCCCACGTCTACGTCGATTGGGGCGAAATCCGGCGCTACCGCTCACCCGGCAACTACGGCTTCACGGACTTCGTCCGGCCGCCCGTATTCGAGGAGCTGGTCGGGCGAGGAATCCTCGAGCCGCTGCCCGAAATCGAGGGGCATCCGGGCCGGGGATACCGCGTATTGAGAAATGACCAATGACAAAGGACCCATGATCGATGAACAATGACGAATCGGGCAGGCGGCAGCCGGGACCCCCTGAGGCCCGTTTCCCGGATTCGTCATTCGCCATTTCGCCCTGATTCCGGCCCTTTGCGGTGAACCCCCTTCATGCTAGCACTCGGGGCCGTTTTTGGGGTGGACTGACCTTGTCGGTAGGACGGGGATGGCATAAGCTATTCTACAAATCGCGCGGAGGTATCGCGTCATGGATGACCGCCTCAGTTGCCGGGAAGCAGACCCGATGAGTATGAGCCAGGAAGCCAGCGTCATGCCTACGGAGAGGCATGACGAGTTCCCCGGGGCCGTCCGGCCGGATCCTCTCAGACTGAAGCGTTTGGAGGCACCGGTGCGGCGGGCGATTGTGCGCACCCGTCAATGGCTGCTCGCCCGCCAGCATCCGGAGGGCTTTTGGTGCGCCGAGCTGGAAGGCGACACCATCCTGGAGAGCGAGACCCTCCTTCTGCTGGCTCATCTGGGCCGGGAAGATACGGAGCTGGCCCGCCGGTGGGCGGCGTATCTGGTGGAAAAGCAGCTTCCCGAGGGCGGCTGGACGCTGTATCCCGGTGGCGGAGTCGACATCAGCGGCAGCGTCAAGGCCTACTTCGCCTTGAAGCTGACCGGCCACGACCCCGGCGCCGGATACATGCAGCGGGCCCGAGAGGCAATTTTGGCCCACGGCGGGGCCGACGCGGTCAACAGCTTCACCCGCTTCTACCTGGCATTGCTGGGGCAAATCCCCTATGACCAATGCCCGGCCGTCCCGCCCGAGATGGTCCTGTTGCCCAAGTGGTTTCCCGTCAATCTCTACGCCGTGAGTGCCTGGTCGCGGACGATCATCGTGCCGTTGTCGATCGTCTCGGCCAGCCAGCCGGTGCGGAAGCTCGATCCTCGCTGCGGGATTCGCGAGCTGTTCTTGAAAGATCCCGCCAACTGGCCGCCGTTGCACTTGCCCGGCAGCCCCGGCAGCTCGGGCCCGCTAAGCTGGGACCGTCTCTTCCGCACCATCGACCGCATGCTGAAGTGGTGCCAACGTCACCGGCTGCTGCCGCTGAGGCGCCGCGCGCTGGCGGCTGCCGAGAGCTGGATGCTCACGCGGTTCGAGGGCAGCGACGGCCTGGGGGCAATCCATCCGCCGATCATCTGGAGCATCCTGGCGCTCAGGTGCCTGGGCTACGACGACCACAGCCCCCAGGTCCAAGAGTGCCTCAGTCAACTTGAGAACCTGGCAATTGACGACGAGGCTTCCCAGACCGCCCGACTCCAGCCCTGCAAGTCACCCGTCTGGGACACGGCGATCACCTTGCGGGTGCTCTCGGATAGCGGGGTTCGGCCCGATTGCCCGACGGTGCGGCGGGCGGTCGACTGGCTGCTGAAGAAACAGGTCGCACGCCGGGGCGACTGGGCCCAGCGGGTCGACGTCGAGCCGGGCGGATGGTGCTTCGAGCACGCCAACGACTTCTATCCCGACACGGACGACACGGCGATGGCGCTGATGGCACTTCGGGCCCAGTTTGCCGACCTGCCGCAACCGGCAGAGGCGCTGCCGCCGGAGTTACGGCTGATGGCCGAGGAAGATGCGTCGCCCGACGAAGCCGCAGAAAAACTGGCCGCAATGGAGAAGACCACCGCGGCCATCGAGCGCGGCTTGCGGTGGATGCTGGCCTTGCAGAACCGCGACGGCGGCTGGGGGGCTTTCGACCGAAACAACAACCGGGAGTTTCTCTGCCACGTCCCGTTTGCCGACCACAACGCCATGATCGACCCCAGCACCCCCGATCTGACCGGGCGGGTGCTGGAGTCGCTGGGCAAACTGGGACGCCGTGTAGGCGATCCGGCGGTGGATCGGGCGATCGAATACCTCCGCGGCAGCCAACGACCCGACGGAAGCTGGTTCGGCCGCTGGGGCGTCAACTATATCTACGGAACCTGGCAAGCCATCATCGGGCTGGTCGAGGTGGGGGTGCCCAAGGATAATCCCACGGTGGTGGCGGGGGCCCACTGGCTATTGAGCCACCAGCAGGCTTGCGGCGGCTGGGGTGAATCTCCCGACAGCTACCAGAAGCCGCACTTGCGAGGGCAGGGAACGCCCACCGCGTCGCAAACGGCCTGGGCCCTGCTAGGGTTGCTGGCCGCCGGCTGTCAGCACCATCCGGCGGTCGCCCGCGGCGTACGCTACTTGATAGACACACAGAACGAGGACGGCACCTGGGAGGAATCGGAGTTTACCGGCACCGGGTTCCCCCAGGTGTTTTACCTCCGATACCACTACTATCCGATATACTTCCCCCTGATGGCCCTGTCCCAATGGGCCGTCAAAGCCGCCCCGCTGCTGGCCGACGACGACGCGCCGGCGCTGCAACTGATGGGTGGAAGTTGTTAGCGTCGACGATTCATACCCTCGGTCCCACGCTCCGCATTGCCGAGGCGGAGAAAGTTGTTTTGGCTGCAAACCTTCAGCGTGACGGCACACGCTCAGAATTGCAGATTGAGAATTGAAGAATGCAAATTGCAAAATGATTTGCTGAGTCAGACAATTTGAGATTCCCAATTTGCAGCGTTCAATTTGCAATGCGAAACGGGGGCTTTGTTTGGCTGCGGCCCTGCTGCCCTAAGTGAGAACGTAGCTGTGCCCAGTAGCCTGAAGACAAGTTGACGTTCCCGCGCCAAGCGGGGAACAAGAGAAAACGCAGTTATCGGCTAATCCCCAATCCCCAATCCCCAATCCCTTCATGCGTTTTCCCCTCTCGCTGACTCGCTCCGTGACCGGCTATCTGCTTCGCAAGAAGCTGGCCGGGCAGACGAAGTTTCCGCTGGTGCTGATGCTCGAGCCGCTGCACGCCTGCAACCTGTCGTGCGCCGGCTGCGGGCGGATTCGGGAGTATGCCGATACGATCCACTCCAAGCTCTCGATCGACCGCTGCCTGGCCGCCATCGACGAGTGCGGCGCACCGATCACAAGCATCTGCGGCGGCGAGCCCTTGATCTACCCGCGAATTGAGGAGCTGGTGGCAAGAATCCTTGCCCGGCGAAAACACATCTACCTCTGCACCAACGGCCTGCTTCTGGAAAAGAAACTCCACGGCTTCCCCCGCAGCGATCGGCTGTTGATCAACGTTCACCTGGACGGGATGGAAGCGGCGCACGATCGGGCGGTGGGGCGCGAGGGCGTTTTCGATGCGGCCACGGCCGGGATCCGGGCAGCCAAGGCCGCCGGCCTGCGAGTCTGCACCAACACGACCATCTACAAACACACCGACATGCACGAGATCGCCGTGCTGTTCGAGTATCTCACCGAACTGGGTGTCGAGGGTCTGATGATCTCGCCCGCCTACGGCTACGCGGCCGTTCACCAGCACGACCCCGACGGCGCGGAACGGATCTTCATGACCCGCCAACAAGTCCACGCCAAGTTCCGTCGGGCCCGGCGGCTATTGCAGCGCTTCAAGCTGACCGCGTCGCCGATCTACATGGATTTCCTCTGCGGCAGGCGCGAGCTGCCCTGCGCCGCCTGGGCCAATCCCACCTACAACGTCCGCGGCTGGCGAGGACCCTGCTACCTGATCGCCGACGCCCATTACCCGACCTACCGGGAACTGGTCGAGGCGACCGACTGGGACCGGCTCGGCCCGGCGGGCGATCCCCGCTGCGAAGACTGCCTGGTCCACTGCGGTTTCGAGCCGGCCGCCGTGCTGGCGGCCAACAAGCGCTTCCGCGACGTGCTGAGGATGGCCCTCTGGCAGATGACCTGAAAAAACTACGAAGCGCGAATCACCAATGACCAAGCGATACGCAGTGGTTGATTGGCGCGACTATTGACTCTTGTTCCGCCACCAGTGAAGATGCTGGTGTCTGTTCGTCATTCGTGATTCGTGCTTTGTCGTTTACCCCCCATGGTTTTCCGCTACCTCCTGCGAAACTGGCTCCGCAACGCGGCTGGACGGAAGGTTCGCGAAAAGGTCCTTGAGGCCGCGCGGGAACAGGCTCAGTCCGGCGCCGAGAAGCCCGAGAGCGGGCAGTCCGACCGCCAATCGCCATCTTGCCAGGTCGGGGTGGTCATCGCTCTGGGGATCGAGGCCGGTGGGCTGGAGGACCTGCTCGACGGCGTGGTCTCCACGCGAGGACACGGATTTGTTGTCCACCAAGGCGGACTGAAGGGCCGCCGGCTGGCGCTGATCCTCTCCGGCGCCGGCCGCCGATCTGCCGCCCGGGCGGCCGAGGCGCTGATCACCGGCCACCGGCCCCAGTGGGTCCTGTCGGCCGGATTTGCGGGCGGACTGAGTCCAAAGTTGAAACGTCACGACGTCCTCGTGGCCGATCACCTGGTCGATACGGCCGGCAATCAACTTTCGATCGACTTTGAGCTCGACCCCGCCGCACTGGCCGCGGCGCCGGGCGTGCACGTGGGCCGGCTGCTGACGGCCGACCGAGTGATCCGACTGCCCGATGAGAAGCGTTCGCTTTTCCGGCGCTACGATGCCTTGGCCGTCGACATGGAGAGCTTTGCGGTGGCCGAGGTATGCCGTCGCCGGCAGGTTCGCTTCCTGGCCGTCCGCGTGATCAACGACACGGTAGACGACGAGTTACCCCCCGACGTCGGAAGACTCCTGGCCCAGAAGACCCGGGCCGCCCAGCTCGGGGCCGCGGCCGGGGCGATCTGGAAGCGCCCCTCGAGCGTCAAGGACATGTACAAGCTGAAAGAGAACGCCCTGCTGGCCTCCGACCGCCTGGCCAAGTTCCTGGCCGGGTTCCTGGCCGGCTTGATCGAACAGACGTAGGCGGCAAGACGAGAAGGCAAAACCCTCCCGAGTGCGACCGACCAACCCGGTGCTGTTGGGTATGCTGGCGTGAGTATGCCGGCGTACCATGAGCCCCCGCGGTCAAAAAATATCGATCATGTGCTCGCCGCCGTGTTCGGGATTGCCGATCAAACGTTGACCGATCGGGTCGACGACGAAGTCGAGACCTTCCAGGGGGATCTGGCCGATCAAGACCGGGCAGTCGTCGGGAACTTCGGCAACGTCCGTGGTTAGGTCGCGACCCTGAACGGTCAGCCGTACCGCGGCGTAGATTGCCGTCTCGACGATTCCACCCACGGTTCGGACCCGGCGGGTGCGGTAGGATTTTAGACCCAGCCCGGCAACCATGCGTTTCGGGAGCGAGAGCATGACGGCTCCCGTGTCGACCAGCGCGTCCGGCACGTCCACCGAGCGTACCTGATCGTCGGGCAGCGTCCCGGCTCCCACCTTAAAGACGTCTTCAAGGTTCTCAATCTTTGCCGCCACCCGAACTTTACCCATCGTGGAAATCTCCATGACGTTCTTCCCCGTGTCGCTGAACGACAAATCGTCGGGTAAGACGGGGCCTTACCCCAACCAATTATAGCGGACGCCACAGAAACGGGATAGCTCCGCTGAGCGGGGCTCGCAAGATACAACTCCTTCCCAGGATGCAGCTTATCAAGATGGCAACGCGACGTCACGCGGCGCGGCGGGAAAACCGCCACGCAACACTCCGGGCTACCGCCGGAGTTCCTGGAACAACGGCAGGTGCCGATAGTAAACCTCCAGCATCAGCAGGTGCAGGGCGGTCACGTAGTGGCGGCCGGCGGCGCGGCCCCAGCGGTCTTCGACCGGGCGGAGCGGATGCCAACTGCCGGCCTGCTCGCCGGAGGTGACCTGGCTGCTGGTGGCCAGCGCGCGGAGCCGATCGTTCCAGGCGGTCCAGTAATCGTCCTGCATCTGGAACATCGCCTGCGTGGCGTAGTACCAGTAGTAGCAATCGCGCAGCGAGCTGGACCGCGTGCCCACTTCCGGCAGATTGTCCTTCAGGTACTTCGCCCCGGTGATCAATCCCGGGTCGTCCCTCTCGTAGCCCAGGTACATCCGCATCAGCATCGCCTCGGAGGTCATCGCCAGATTGGGCCGGCGGCCGGCGCGTTGCTCGGGCGTATCGCTGGCGTGGGGGTTGTAGACGTACTGCCCGGCGGCACTGGCGGCCCGGGCCGTGTCGAGCCAGGCGTCGAGCTTCTCGAGGACCTCCGCGGGAACTTCCAGACCGGCCATCTGGGCGCTCTTCAGCGCCATCAACATCCAGCCGGAGACCGAGGTATCTGTTTCCGTCGAGCGGCCCGTCTCCGGCCGCACATCGTAGCGCCATCCGCCGCGGGTGGGATGTTGGGTGTTGATGATGAACTGGATGGCCTTGCGGGCCGGCGCGCGAAGCTGGGGGTCCCGAGTCATCCCATACGCCTCGCACAGGGCAATGGCTGCAATCCCGTGGCTGTAGAAGCGGGTGTACTTGGCTCCACCGGTGAACAGCTCGCCGTCGGGCTTCTGGTGTCGCAGCAGCCAATCGATCCCGCGGCTGACCTCCCCGCGGTACTTGCCGTCCAGGTGCGTGTAGCCGGCGCCCAGGTAGCTCAACAGGGACAGTCCGGTCGCGGCCGAATCGGCCTCCATCTGACCCAAGGCGGGGTCCTCGTGCTGGACCCCCTCGGGCAGCTCATGGAGGCTCCAGTGTCCGTCGGGGAACTGGTGTCGGGCGAAGTAGTCGAGTCCCATCTCGACCGCTGCCTCGGTGCCCTCCGACCCGCCCCATGCCTGGGCCACCTCGGCCCGGCGTCCGGGGTCGCGCTGGCGGAAGGCCTCGGCCGGCTGCTGGCGGACCCGGCCGTCGATGGCAACCTCCCCGCCGCTCCGCTCGATCACGAACCGCCTGAAAATGGTGTGGATGATCTCGCTTTCCGGACGTGCCCGACGGGTGGGAATGCCCACTTCCGGTGACGGGAGGTAGCCCAGGCCGCCGGGCCCCTCCACGGCGGCGATCCGCACGGGCAACCCGCCTTCCGGCCGGCTGGGCTCGCCGACGGCAGCCGCGGCCGCGTCAACCGCCTCACCACCCGGCGAGGCAGCCGCAGTGGCACCTGTCGGTGGCCGCTCGATCGTTTCGGCCACTTCCGAGAGGAGTCCCGGGGCGTCTGTGGTTCGCTGCGGTCCCCGGCCGGTGTCGCCGGCCAGGGAGGGCCCCGGCTCGTCGCCCTGGGCAATCCGACGCCGACCTGCGGCCGTCATCGCGTCGTCCGGGCTTGCAGGGCCGAGTTGCGTCGCGGCCAAAGCAGCGTCCCCGGGCGAGGCGCCCTCGCCCAACCCCTCGGCTGGCCGGACCGCCGGTAATCGCCCGGATCCCCGGGCCACGGCGGCCCGAAGGCCATCGGCAGTGGTCTGTCCGAGACCGCCCGCCTCGGCCGCCGGACCCCCGGCAGGCGCCTTGGCAACGGGCTCGGTGTGAAGAGTGCCGGAGGCGGCAATCGTCGGCCCGGCGGCCGCCGTTCGTTGTGGCCGGTCTCCTGACCGAGCCACGAGCGCCGGCGGCGGGGTCGCAGACCCGCGCCGAACCTCATTGCCGACAGCCCGGGTCCACCCGGCCATCACGACTGCCTCGGCCGAGCCCAAGCCGGACTCGTCGGTCCCGGCGGCGGCCGTGTCCTGGCCGACGGGAAGCTGAGCGGCGGCCCGGCGGACCGTGGCACTCAAGCCGGTCTCGAGCGAGCTGGGCAGGCCACCTTGGGCGGTGGCCACGCCCCCGGCACCGGCCTTTGGGGCGCTCTCGATGGGGACGGCGGCCGCCGGCAGATCGGTCCCGGCGGGGGACCTTCTGATTGTCGAGCTTCGACTGGAACCGGTATCTCGCCCGCCGGCCTCTTGCTGCGAGGCGATTGCCCGGCGTGCGGCAGCACTGGCAAACGGCCCCCCCTGACTGTCAAGCGAAGCCAGGGCCCCGGCCATCGGCTGGCCCTGGAGCGCGCCGGGCAAACCGGAGATCTGGCGCCGCGGCCCGCTCACCTGGGCTTGCCAGGGGGCGGCTTGGGTGGCTCTTCCGCCGCTGGGAGCGGGCCTGGCCGGCTTGCTCGCCTCGGCGACGGCGCTGGGTGCGACGTCTCCGCCGACGGTTCTTCCGGGCCTGGGGGTTCCGCCTCCGGCCACGGCCGAGGCAATCGACTCCAGGCGGGTAACGCGACTGCTCTGGGCAGTCCCCACCGGCCCGGGTGTACCGCTGGAACCGACCGGCCCCGCCCCGACGGCCGGCTCGGCCGCAAACGGCCTGACGGTTCCGCCCCGCCTGGTGGCGGAGTCGCGGATGTTGAAAGAAGGTATCTGAGGCCCGCTCGGCCCGGTAGCAACGGCACCTGGGAGAGCCGCGGTAGCTTCGGCTATGCCCGACGCGGCGGTCGCGGCCAGCGGCCCGGCGGCCCGGGCGATCCGCCGTGCGGATGCGTTGGCAGTCGCCAAGGACTGCTCGATCCCGGCGGATCGAGGCTGTCCGGTTCGGGCGACGACTTCGGCCGATCCCAGGGCGAAATCGGCGGTTCCGGCGGCGGCCGCACCGCCGCCCAAGGGAGGCTGTCCGGCCGAGCGAAGCACCGCGGCACCGGAGACGACCGGGAGCCGACTGGCTGGAGTCCCGCCCGCGGCCGCAGGACTCTCGGCGGGCTGCGCCTCGACGGCGATGGCGGTTGAGGGCAGGTCGGCGCCGCCGCCAAACCGCGCCAACGAACTGGGCCTTGCCGGAACCGCCTCCGCGCCGGCTGGCTGCTGCCCGGAGGCGGCGGCCCGGCGGGCCGCAACCGCCGAAGGAAGGTCCGCGGTGTTGCTCATCGGCGGCAAGCCGCGGACCGCAGACGCGTCCCGCACAGCCCCGGCCAAGCTGTCCGCCCCCCTACTGACGCCGGTCGTCGTCGGGAGGGCAACTGGCTGCGACGTTCGCTCCGGCGAGGCGGCCTGGAGACGAACCACCTCCGACTGCGGACCGGCCAGGTCGGCCGGCATCGTCGGCCCCGGTGTGCGGCGTGCCGGACTGGTTCGATTGGGACGGGCGAGCCGGGGAGTCTCGTCAGCCCGCGGCTGCCGGGGCGTTGCCAACGCCAACGCGCCGGCTGCCCTCGGCGTCGTCGGTGTCGGGTCGCCGGCGGGCCGGACCACCCTGGGGGCATCCGCCTGCTGCCGGGTGGTCGCCGTATCAGCCGGCCTCGGTGCAACCCTCGCAGCCCGCTGGGCCACCTCCACCCGCTCCGGCGTGACTGCCTCGGTGGGCGGAATCCGGGCCGGCGGGCTGGTCTGGCGGGCCGGTGTTGAGGTGATCCGCCTGTCGGCAAGCCGCTCTTGCCGGGTCGATCGCCGCGGCAGTCTCACCTCGACCTGCTCTGCTCGCCCACTGAGGGGTTCTTCCGACGTTTGATCCTGCTCCACCCGAGGCTGCGTCGTCGCCCGCGCACGTGGTGCGCTCGTGCCGTCAGGTACGGCGGCGATTTGGCGAGGCGGGGGGGTAATCTCCGGTTCGGGGATCGGCTGGTTCGGACTCGGGCGGTCCTTCCACTGCTGACGGCTCACCTGGGCCCCGGCCGCGGCGTCGGCCCGGCGGGGAGCCGACAGCAGGGCCCGGCGGGCGATGGCCGGGTTCGGCTGCTGACGCTGGGGAATCTCGGGCTGATTGGGCGGAGGCGTCTCGGCCGGTATCTCCGGTTCGTCGGCCTTCCGCTGGACCGCCTCCGGGTCGGTCGGCCTGGGGGCCTCGGTCTCCATCGGCTTTTCGAAACTCTGCTGCGTGTGGGGCTGATCGATCTGCTGCCAATAATAGTCGGGCAGCGTGACCTGCTCGTACTGCTCGATGACCTGATCCCGCGACTCGGCCTCCCACTCGGCCACCAGCTCCAGATACCGCTCGTGCAGGTAAATCGCCAGGCAGAGGTGCGCCAGGAGGCTCACAAGCAGGCAGAGCTGAAGCCGGCGGAGCATCTTGCCCTGGAGCCACGTCACGCCCCAGAACAGCAGGCCCACCATCACGGCCACGCTAAACAGCCGGACCCAGCCGTTGTAGAGGATTCGCGGATCGTCGAACTTGCTGGTGGCGATCACGATCCCGGTGACGAACCCGGCCAGGATCAGGATCGCGCAGTTGATCGGCCAGAGCTGGTCGTCAAAGTCGGCGACCTTGGAGGTCTGGACCCTGCGGACGGTTCGATTGCTTCCAGGCATGGTCTGAGACGCCTTGGCGTCAGGCTCCGCCTTTGAGGGTAGTGACGCGGTAATCCCGAATCCTGGTCTTGTTGCAGGCGTTCATGGCGGCCACCACGTAGCTCCACACGACTCGCTTGTCGGCCCGGATGATCACCGACACCCGGCCGGGGTTGTTGACCGAGGCGGCCCGGAGGGTACGGTCGAGCTCTTCGAGGGTGAGGATCTTCCCGGTGACGTAGTAGCGGCCTTGTTTGTCGATGTTGATGAACAGCTCGCCGGGCTTGCTGGTCAGGGACTGGGCCTCGCTGGCATCGGGCAGCAGGACGTCCAACTCCCGCTCTTCCTCGGCGAACCTGGTGGCCACCAGGAAGAAGATCAGCAGCAGGAAGATCACGTCGAGCAGCGGCATCAGGCTCACGTTGCTCAGTGCCAGGCCTTTGTCGATCTTGACGGCCATGCGTGCTTCCCCCGTGCTACTTCGGCGTGGGCGCCGGTTGCTGGTGGACGGGGCGGGCCGCCGGCGAGGAATCTGCCCCAGGGACCTCCACCATGTCCTTGCTCACCCGAAGGCGGCCCTCGAAACGCTCCAATTGCGGCATCAGCCCCAGCAGGGTCTCGTCCAGCTCGCGGAACAGCCTTTGGATCCGGCCTTCGAACAGGTGTGCCAGCACGAAGGCCGGAATGGCCACACAAAGGCCGGCCAGCGTGGTGACCAACGCGATGTAGATGCCGTCGGCCAGGTGTTGGGCCTTGTTGGCGCCGATGGGGAGATTGGCGGTCACGAAGAAGGCCTTGATCATGCCCCAGACCGTTCCCAGCAGACCCATCAGCGGCGTAACGCCGGCGGCCAGGCTGAGCCAGCGGACATTGGAGTAGAGCCGGGCGGCCTCGCGATTGTTGGCCTCGGAGACGGTGTGTTCCACTTCGGTCTGCGGGCGGCCGACCTTCAGCAACATCGTCTTGATGACGTTGGCGGCGGAAGAAGGATACTGCTGGCAAAGCTTGTAGGCCCGGCGGGGATCGAGGCCTCCCTGTTGCTCGGCCAGGCGGCCCAAGCCGCTGATCAACTCCGGCGGCAGCACCTTGCGGCGCCGCAAGCCCAACAGCCGCTCCACAAAAAACGTGACCACCAGGATCGACATGGCGGCGATGGGCAACATCAGGTAGCCACCGGCAAGAAGCAGTCTGGAGATTCGGATTTTTTCCCCTTCTCCCACGACGGCTGCATCTCCGCCGCGATCCGCATCTTTGGCTTCCGCCTCGGCGTCTTCCGCCTGTTCGGGGCGCAGCGCGTCGTCCGCGGCCCGCTCCCCCTCGGCCACCTTGGCGTCGTCCCGGGCCGCGGTCGAATTGTCCGGCGGGTTTTGCGCCCCTTGGGCTGCTGCGGGGCGGGCAGTCACGGCGTCGAGCCCGGCCCAGAGCACGCAGGGGATCAGCAGGATCAACAACCAGCGGAAGGCCCCAGGGGACGCGGCGTCGGCAACGTTCATGCGAAAACCTCTACTCTTCGTTTCTTCTCTTGGCTGTGGTTACATACTCATCCAGGTCTATAACCCCGCGGGCGCCCCGCGGTATCGCGCCGCGTAGCCGCGGCGGCTAAACGGCTGATCACTGTAATTGTTCAATCCGTTCTTTGGCCAGCGGGACCTTGTCGCTTTTGGGAAACTTCTCCAGCAGCTTCTTGTACTGCGCCACCGCCCGGGTCTTCTTGCCCAGCACCTCAAAACACCGGGCGGCCTCGTAGGTGGCGTCCGCCTGCCAGCGCGGATAGCCATAGCCGTAGCTGACTTTGAAGAAGCTCTTGATCGCCTCGTCATGTTGCTTCTGCTGGAACTGGATCTCGCCGATCATGAACTGGGCCCGGGCTGCCGGCTCCAGGTTGGACTTGGCGATCACCTGCTCGTACATCGCCTTCGCCGCGTCCAGTTTGCCCAGGTTCTGCTGGGCCCAGCCCTGTTCGTAAAGGGCCTGCGCCACGTGGGATGACTTGGGAAACTCGCCCGCACAGCGGGTGAGCAACTGAAGGCTCTTCTTCCACTGTTTCAATTGTCCGGCAGCGGTACCGGCGTGCAACAGCGCCAAGGCTTTGACTTCCTTGTTCGACGGGTTCTGCACCAGCTCGTACAGGGCCAGCGCCTTGTCGTACGTCTTTTCGTTGAACAGGCACTCCGCCTCCATGAAGGCGGCGTCGTCCACCAGCGGTCCCTTGGGCCAGGTCGCCCGCTGGTACTTGAACGACTGCCGGGCGTTCTTGAAGTCGTCCAGCAGATAATAGGCCAGCCCCAGTTTGTAGGCCGCCTCTTCGCCCAGCTTCGTCTTGCCCGCCTTGGTCATCGCCGTGTAGTACGCCTGGGCCGCCTTGCGATACTCCTTTTCCTCATAGTGGAAGTCGCCCACCAGGTAGTGGCTGTCGGCGGCCAGGGAGCTATCGGGGAATTTCCGGGTCAGCAGGGTAAACGTCTGTGCGGCTTCGGCATCGTTTTTGAGCGACTTCAGTGCCCAGCCCAGCTCGAAATACACGCTCTCGGCGTCGGCATAGTCGGGATCTTCCTCAAACAGCTTCCGAAAGGTGGCCACGGCGTCGTCGGACTTCCCCAGTCCCTTCTGGCAAAGTCCCAGGACGTGGCGGGCCCGCGATTTTTCCTCCCGCGAAGGATCGGCCGCCAACAAGGCCTGCATGTCTTCGATGGCGGGGGCGTACTTCTTCAGTTGCCGCCGGGCCACTGCCCGGCCGTAGCGGGCACGGGGGATCAACTTATCGCCGGGATACTTCTCCACCAACGTGCTGAACGTCGCCTCCGCGTCGGCGAAATCCTCCTGGCCCAACTGGGCCCAGCCAAGGCCGTAGAGGGCGTGCCGCATCAAGGGGCTCTGGGGCCAGTTGTCGATGATCCGGCGATACTCGGCAACGGCCGTCTTCGGGTCGTCTCCTAACCTGGAGCACTCGCCCAGCCGGTAATGGGCCATGTCCAACAGCTTACTGTTGGGAAAGTCGGCAATCACCTTCCGGGCGTTTTCCCTGGCTTTGGGCAGATTACCGGTTTGCTGGTAGGCGTAGGCCAGCACCAGGTGGGCGTCGTCGGCCAGCTTCCACTTGGGCCCCGCCGCCAGCGAGGCCTCCAGCGACTTGGCAGCGGCGCCGAACTGTTTCAGGGCCGCCTGGCTGCGGCCTATCCGATACCAGGCCTCAGCCGCCAGGTTGGGGCTGCGGATCTGGTCCACCACCGGCTGAAGCGCGGCGATGGTCTCCTGGTACTTCTTCTGAAGGTACATCGCCGTGCCGCGGTGGACCTTCCAGATTTCGGCGTCGCGGTCGTCGGGAGCCTTCTTGAGGAGCTGGTCGTAGAGCTTCTCCGCCTCGGCATACTGACTCGATAGCAGGCTGCTTTCGGCCTTCACGTGCATCACACCCGTGTAAAGCCCGTGGTCGGCGTAATCCGCCAGGAACGCGCCGGCGTGCTCCAGGGCCGCCTGGTGGTCTCCCTGGCCCATCGCCGCAAAGGCGGCCATGTACAACGCCTGGGGCGCCAACGGGTCCTTGGGGTATTTCGCCGCCAGGCCGGCATACAACGCCACCGACTCGCCCCGGCGGTCGGGAAGCTCGTAGATGGCGTCGGCCCGGTCCATCAACAAGGAGGCCGCCTGCGGGCCCTTGCCGGCCCGGGGAAGGATCTTTTCCACTACGGAGAGGGCTTGGGCCGGTTTCTGCTGCTTCAGCAGGCTTCGGGCAATCCAGTGGGCCGCCTCGGGCGCCGACTTGCCGCCGGCGGCCACAACCTTCTCCAGAAACGACTGGGCCTTGGCAAAGTCTTCGGCCGCGTAATACTTCTTTCCCGCCTCCAGGTTGCAGAGCTCGACGTATTGCGACTTCTTGAACTTCATCGGCACCGAGGCATAGACCGCGGCCGCCTGCGCGTATTGCTTCATGGCCGCCAGGGCGTCGGCCTGCCGGACCGTGGCGTAGTCGGCCATGGCGAACTTCTCGTTTTCCGCCGCGGTGGCGTACGACCGGGCCGCCTCGGCGTATTCTCCCAGCGCGTAGAGCGATTCGCCACGCCACATGATCGTCTCGGTGACCAGCGCGTGAGCACGATACTTCTTCAAGAACTGGTCATAGGTGCTCAGGGCCGTCTTGTGAAGACCCAAGTCCGCCTGGGTCACGCCCAGGGCAAACATCGCCCGGGCGGCCAGCGCGTGGCGGGGGTAGTCTTGGATCAGCCGGGCATACTTCTCGGCGGCCTGTTTTTTCTTGTTGCGGTTGTAGAGGCACTCACCCTCGTAGTAGGTCGCCTCGGGGACGTGCTTGCCCTTGGGATACTTGGCCGCCAGGGTGTTGAACGTGGTGGCCGCCGCGTCGTACATCTCCGCCTTTCCCGAAAGGGCAATGTTGTATTGCGCCAAACCCAGATTGAGGTACGTGTCGGCCAGCAACTCAAACTTGGGATACGTGCTGACGACTTTCTGGAAGGTCTTCATTGCTTCTTCGAGCTTGTTCTGCTTGAAGTAGCAGATGCCCAGGTAGTGCCACGCCTTGGCAACGCGAGGATCGGCCTTGAAGTCCCTGATGAAACTCAGCCACACGTCGGCGGCCAACTCGTACTCCTCGCTGTTTTGAAGCCCCACGGCCGCATTGTATTGCCGCGTGGCCGCCTCCGTTGCCTCCTGGGCGCGCGCCGGCAGGAGGACAGAGACCAGCAAAAACGCAAGGGCGAACAGGCCCGTGCGGGCAAAGGTAACAAATTGCATCGCAGCTACCTCTTGACTCGACAGTTCCGGTGGTCGGTTGCGGGGGGAGTATCTGCGTGGGCCAGCGAGGAGCGATCCGGCGGGGGGCCCCTTCTCATTCCGGCAACTGACATGTTCTCGTTCCAACAATTGCCATGTATTCCGCTTTGATACCAAACCCGTGCCCCCCGGGGAGTCCCCCGGGAGGCGCAAGCCCCACGCGCGCCTATATTATTCCATGCCAGCCGCCCCTTTACCAGCAGGTAAAGGGAACCGCCGGGAACCCGCGGGCAAGGAACCGCCGCGTATGGGGCGGTTCGACCCACCGGTAAGGCCACCATCTGCCGGCGGGGCAAAGGCAGCGGGGGATTGTCGGGTGGGGGGCTCGGAGGCGAGATTCCGCTTCCCCCGATCCGCGCAGAAGCCAATGGCGCCCCGTCGGAGTCGACCGCGGTTGCCGTCCCGGGGATGACCTCCTATGATGTTCCGCATGGCCGCCCGACAGCGGCCTAGTCGCGGATTATTCACAAGTGTGCCACGGCCGCGTCGGCCGTGTTGCCCGGGTAAACCGGCAAATCTGGAGCACGGCTGACACAGCCGTGGCACGCGAGAGTTGGCGCGATGATGGTCATAATCCCCTTAGTTCCCCGTGGTGCGCCCGGATTGAATTGGCGGGCCGATGATCTCCGACAGACACCGTGTGCCGGGCAGACCGGGTGAGTGCCGGTCGCCGACGATCTCTCAACTCCAGCTCGACGGACCACTACTTTCTGCCTGATGTTTCCCCGAAGAAAGGGAAAACCTTGCCCGTAGTCCACTGGTGGTACTGGCTTTCTTTCGGCTTGCTGGTGGTGTTCCTACTGGTGCTCGACCTGTGCGTGTTCCACCGCCACGACCACAGGCCCTCCTTGCGGGAGTCGGCCGTTTTTACCGGATTCTGGATTGCGGTGGGCCTGGCCTTCAACGGGCTGATCTGGTGGTGGGGGGCTGCGGAAGGACAGGGGTCGGAAATTGGCCTGACGTTCCTCAATGCGTACCTGATCGAGAAGTCGTTGTCGATG
>CAZUAM010000024.1:0-23255 GCA_964618095.1 uncultured Planctomycetaceae bacterium
CCATGCGCAGTCGCCGACAGAGTCGCCTCCCACAACTTATTCTTCGGCCGCCCCTAAGCGTCTAGCGATAACAAACAACGCTCCCGTCCGCCGTCGTCACAAAGAGCTTCCCGTTGGCCGCAATCATGCCGTCGAAGGCGGGCAGATAGTCCAGATCCGCCTGAGACACTCTTTTGCCGTCCTTCGTCGACACGGCCCATAGGATCGCGCCGTGTTCCCCTTCCAGGGCCTGGGCCTGTTGGATCATCTTTCTGCGGAAGAGCGGCTCGTTCGACCGCCCCCACATCTCCTTCTCGTCCACGACGTCCGGCGGACCGGCTACAAACAGCGTGTCGCCCGCCAGAACCATCGCCCGAACGACTACCGGCGGGTGCTCGATCTGCCAGTTGTAGTCCAGAGCCGTCAGTTTCTCCGCCGGCATCTTGGCCAGCTTCTTCCAGTCGACACTGGCGCCCACGGTTTTCCCCCTCGGGCCGTCCAGGTCGTTGTCCTTCTTCGCGCTGTAAAGCCGGTATTCGAGAGCGGAAGAATTACACAGAAGCTCGGGATCGCGCCCGTAGCCGTAGGCGTTCCGATCGTCGATACAGATGATCCTTCCATAGGGGGCCAACTTGGGCGGGATCTGCCACTCGGCCCAGCCTTCACCCGCCGCCCTGCCGTAGAGCCAGTAGGCACGGTGGAACCATGAATCATCAAGGAAGCTGATCGGAGAGAACAGGTGCCGCTCTTCGCCAAACTGGACGTTCGCGCCTTGCGGCGCCACCCTGATCCGCCTCCCCTTCATGTCAAACGTCTGCGACTTCATGTAGACGTATTTGCCGTCACTCGATAGGATGTCGGGCTGTGCGACGGGCATGTGCTTGCCCTTCATGATCGTCTGAAGGTTGTCCCCGCTGCCCGGAATCTTGTCGTTCATGACGTTCTCGGAGATAAGCTCGCCCGTCTCGGGCCTCAGCAGCAACATTCTCAGCCCGCCGTCGACAAACATATTTCGGCCGGCAACGCAGTAGAGGACCGCCTGTCCCGTCGAAGGATCGTCCTGGATCAGCACGCTGCCGGGGAGAGGCCATACGGACTCGATCTGCTCGTACGACATCAGTCTCTGGTCGATCGGTGCGGCCCGGAACCGCCACACCAGCTCACCGTCGTCCGCCCCCAGAGCGTAGATGTACCCGTCGGCACTTCCGAAGATCGCCATTCCCTTGTAGATCGTCGGCGACGAATCCACGCGGCCCCCGGTCGTATAGCTCCAGATCTCTTTACCCGAGTTCTCATCCAGGGCGTAAACCGTGTGCTCGTCGACGGCCGCAACAAACAGTTTCCCTTCCGCGGCTGAGGGCTGACTGACGGGCGCAGGGAACTTGGCCTTCCATGCCTGACTCGACGTAGTCGAAACCTCCGTCTTCACGTACCCGCTGCGCCGGTTGTCGTGACGAAACGTGGGCCAGTCTTCCTGGCTGGCCTTGGGCCCCCGACGCTTGGTTTTTGAGTAGGCGGGCCCCTTCTCGAGGCGGTTGGCGGGTTTGGCAGGAAGCGTTCGCTCGCCGGCAGCCAGGGCATTGAATCCGTTCATCTTGGACTGATAATAGCAGGCACACGCGTGCGGTGTCGCGTAGAGCATGCCGTTGGCCGGCATCATCCCGTAAACACAGCCGCCTCGGACCCAGTGATGGATCTCCCACTGGCCGGTCTTCAGATCAACGAATTCGGTCCCCGTGGCAGCCGGCAGGAGATACTTCCGCGTGGCCCTTCCGGGATAGCACCTCTGGTGCATGTAGAAGGCCGGAACCTGGTTGGGATAGACCTTCACCTGTTCGCCCGTCTTCAGGTCGTACCCTACGAACCTACTGTTGCGACCGGCGGCGGTACCGGCCGCCCATACGATACCGTCGATCACGAAGAGGTCCTCCGGGCTGTGATGCCCCGAGCGGGGTTTGCCCTTGATATCCCAGAGAATATCCCCGCTATTGCCGTCCAAGGCCACAATTCTCCTGGACGGCGAGTACAAGACGTACCGGTCGTGCAGGATCAGCTTGGGGGCAAATCCGGTCACAATCAGCGGCTTCGCCGCCCCGATGTTCTCCGAAGCCCAGAGCTTCTCGCCGTTCTCTCGGTTGTAGGCCACCACAGATGCCCCGTCAAACAGGCAAAGCATCTTGCCGTCTGCCGCGATGGTCATCGGTGCCGCCCTGGTCTGTTTCTCCCAGAGGACCTTTCCGGACTCGGCAACAATTGCCTTGATCAGTTGTTTCTGGCCGGCCCAACCCCATCGCTTGTTGGCGCGGCCCGATTCCGTCCAGCAGTGCGCGCTCTCCTGCTTGTAATCGTTCATTTTCCGGCCGGGATCGACGACGGGGAAGATCACGCCGTCGGAAACGATCAGGTCTACCGTCGTCACGGTGCCGCCGTACTCGCGCAGCACCTGTCCGCTCGCCGCGTCCAGCGCCAGCAGCCTGTGTCCGATACCGCCGGAGACGTAGACGACCTCATCTACCGCCACCAGCCTCCTGGGCATGTAGGCAGGACCGGCCTTCAAGGGAAACAGGTGATTGAACCAGCCGGGAAGGTCCCTCTTCCAAAGCACCGTGCCGTTGAAGGCGTCCCTGGCCCTGACGACGTACCTGGAAGGAAGCTGTATCGAGGCCCGGGAGCCTTCGTCCATCACGTAGAATACGCGGCCCTTTGCCGACACCATGGCGTGCAGGCTTGCGGTGTGCTCATGGCTTCTGGCGTGCCTGGGGCTTCCCACCCATTTCAGACGGCGCGGCGGCCCGACAAGAGCGTCTCTTCCCACACAGGTGCCGGCAGGATCGTGCATGTAATGGGTCCACTCATCCATCTCCGCCGGCCACGGCTTGACGGTCTTGTTCCACTGTTCTCCATCCTTCACGTACGCCACGCCGCCGGGGGCAAGCACCCGCATAATCTCGGCGGCCGTCACTCTCTCCCGGCTGCTTACCACGACCAGGTTTGCGAAGTTGTCGACCAGCGGCAGGTTCCTGCCGTCGAACCTGTCGACCGAAACCTTTCCGTACACACCCGCCGCTCGGATGTTCCGGCGGGCTTTGGCAACGTGTGTTTGATCGACGTCCAATCCCAGTACGACGTACCGATCATTCGGGCGCAGTTGCCCGGTCAGCTCGCCGTCACCGCAACCGACGTGCACGACGACCCCGCCTTTGACCCCGGTCGCCTCGAGGATGTCCCGGCCCGAGTCGGCACGTACCATCCCCACACAAACCGCCGAGAGCAGTATCCAACTCAACCAGTTCCCTTTCATGCTGTGCTCCTTATTACCCGTAGTCCAAGAAGACGCGTACTCGTTCAGCCTCTGCAACAGAAGCCGGAAACACGCGATATTCCTGCGTGATTTCTCGCGTCGATAAGGGGCTACCCACCTTGACGCGGACGGTCAGCCGCCGATTATAATCACCCAACGCCGGCAGTCAAGCTGCCGCGCAGCCCCAGCGGAGCCACTTTTCCTGGCCCCGCAGTAGCCGCTCGCCCATGCCTCCGGACCAACTATAAGTGAGCCCACAGTGCCTGCGATTCCGGGGGCTCGCGGTGCTCGCTCCCGGCCACCCCCAAGGCAGAATTGGCCAACTTATTCCTGCGCGGATCCTAATCGCAACGCCCTCGAACCGCTGCGCTCTCGGTAGTCGGCAACCGCTATCGGGTACTGTCGGCTTGCCCGACTACGACCCGGTTGCCGTGGATCTCGAGGACCTCGACCTGGCTGCCCTTGGTGATGAACTCGCCGTCGGTCACCACGTCGACGTACTGCCTTCCGAATCGGGCCTTGCCGGCGGGGCGCAGGGCGGAGACGGCGGTGCCGCAACTGCCGATTTGGACTGCCGATTGATCTCCGGGGCCGGTGGAAACCGCACTCTTTCCGCCGCCCGATTCCGGTGGGACCAGCACCAGCCGGTTGAGGATCGGCAGCGAGCCGAAGTGTCTGCTGAGCATGTATGCCGCGAAGGCGAATACCAGGCCGGAGACCAGGATCACCAGGAGCGTCGCGTTGAGTTGGGCCCACTCGTCTTTGGTTTGCGGGATGAGGAAGGTCTGGCTTGCCAGGATCAGGCTGCTCAGTATGAGCAATACGCCGGAGAGACCGGCCACACCGAAGCCGGGCAGGACGAAGATCTCGACCAGCAGGAAGGCCACGCCCGAGACGAACAAGATCACGTCCAGCAGATCGGCGGTTCCGCCCAGGAACCTGCTCCAGAAGAAGATCGCAAAGCAGAGCCCGGCCGTCAGGCCACCCACGCCGATTCCCGGCGCACTGAGTTCCACGTAGAGGGCGACCAGTCCGACGACGAACAACAGGCCGGTGATCCAGGGCGAATTGAGGATATAGACGGCGGTGTCGACGCCGGTGTATTCCAAGACCAACGGTTTGTCTTTGAGCCGGTAGCGTCGCACCAATTCGTGGCGACTCGATGCGTTGCCCTCGGCCAGGCCGAGTTCGACCGCGCGGCTGCCGTTGACCTGCAGAAATCTGTTCTTCGCCGACTCCCGGACCTTGTTGATCTTCTCCCACCTGTTTCGGTTCTTGTCCGATTCGAGATCCTCCTCTGAGAGGAACGTCTCTTCGCCCGTCTCGCGATCCTTGACGCGGAAGACCTCCAGGTCCTTGTCGACCATGGCCTCGGCCAGGGCGGGGGGGCGCCCCTTGGCGGTGGCCAGCGTGCGGACTCCTTCCATCAGAGGCGTAAGGTACTTCTCCGGCACGTAGCGGAACTGGAACTCCGCATCCGCGGCGATCGCACCGGCGTCGCCCAACGCCGCGTTGGGCCGCATGATGATCTCGTCGCAACCGAGCGCCACAATGGCTGCGCCGCTGAGTGCCCTCTGGGGAATGTAAGCGACCGTGTGTGCCCAATCGAGGTCGCTCAGACGGGTAGCGATGTCCAGGCTTACAATGGCCAGGCCCCCGGGACTGTGGATCTCGATGATTACCAGGTCCGCACCCTTCTGTTTGGCCGTGTTGAGCTTGCGGTCGAGATAGTATTGGAGTTTCGGCCCGATCGGCCCCTCGAAGCGGATCAACACGCCGCGGGAGTGCTTCTCGGGCGACTCCTCGGCGGAGTAGAGCCGCGCGGGGCAGTACAGGCAGATGCCGAGCAACAGGGATACCATGGCTCGGCCGCCCGGGGCCGATTGCTCAGTTGCACAGTCGTGTCCACGCATGGGCTAGTCGGTCTTGCGTACCGCGACGAGCGACAGCTTCTCCTGGCCCGTCAAGCCGGCACCTGGCTTCAGCGTGTTTCTGCCCTAAGTCTAACCGCCAAGACCCCCGACGACAAATACCTGCCATCACCCTCCGGCATCGGGCGAGCCCGACGGCTAAATTCTCCTCTCGTCCCATTTCTCCTCGGCCGCGCTGCGGCGGAAATAGCGGGGGACCAGACTCCAGAGGTCGTCCCGGCGGCCGGCGGCGTGGTGTCGTGCGGCCAGGCGGGCGACCGCGGCGGCCGTGGGGGACCAGTATTGCGGGTCCAGCACGGTCAGGTGGGCGGGCACGCGGTCGGCCAGCTTGCGGAGCACCGGGCCGGTGAGCACGGTGCCGGCAGGCAGGGTGCCCAGCCAGGCGTCGACCTCCACCAGCTTTGAGCCGCCGGTCGGCTGGAGGCAGCCGTCCCGGTCCGGCTGGAACGACTGTGCCACGACCTCCCCTCGATGGGCGTCGATGGCCGCCGACAGGACCCGGACGTCGCCGGGGGCGCGAGCCGCGATAGTCTCTAAGGTATCGACGCCCAGGATCTCGGCCCCCGCCGCGTAGGCAAACGCCTTGGCCGTGGTCACACCCACCCGCAGCCCCGTAAACGACCCCGGTCCGCTGGTGACGGCCACCAGGTCTACTTCGTGCGGCCGCCATCCGACCTCCCCGAGCAGCGATCGCAGCCCGGGGGCCAGCGATTGAGCGCTTCGCTGCTGGGGGTTTAACTCTAACTCGGCCAACAGGTTACCGTCGTACAGCGCGGCCACGCTGCCGATCACTTCGGTAGTTTCGAGTGCCAGAATTCGCACGGCAGACCGCTCAAAAGAGGTAAGCATCGCGGGGCGGAGTCCGAGACTTCGGCCATTGGCAGCCCGGCCGGGCGCCGGCCGATCCTCCCCACAGCTTGGCGGCTCCTGGCAGCTTACACAAGAGTCGTATCGACTTGACCCGGGAATTCGCCCACAATAGACTTTGGTATGCCTCCAAGTGACCTTTTCTCCCTTGTGCACGCCGCTCGCCCGCAGCAGACCGCGGGCGGATGAAAGCCCGACAGCGTGAAACTAGCCCTCATCAGCGACATCCACAGCAACCTCGAGAGCCTCGAGGCCGTGCTCGACGATATCCGAGAACAACAGATCACGGAGGTCTACTGCCTCGGCGACGTCGTCGGCTACGGCCCCAATCCCCGCGAGTGCATCGATCGGGTGATGGACTGCCGGGTCTGCCTGTTGGGCAACCACGACCAGGGGGCCCTGTTCGATCCCGAGGGATTCAATTCGGGTGCGGAACGGGCAATCTTTTGGACCCGCAGTCAACTCGAGGCGTCCGGAGGGAATTCGTCCGACCGGCATCGCCGCTGGGATTTCCTGGGCGAGCTGCCGCGGAACCATCAAGACGGCGATCTGTTGTTCGTCCACGGTTCGCCACGAAACCCGCTGAACGAGTACGTCTTCCCCGAAGATATCTACAACAAACGAAAGCTGGAGAAGATCTTCGCCCTGGTTCGCCGGCACGCCTTCCAGGGGCACACCCACGTTCCGGGGGTCTTCACCGAGAGCTGCAATTTCTTCAGCCCCGAGGAGCTTGACTACGAGTATCGCCTGACTGAGGAAAAGGCCATGGTCAACGTAGGCTCGGTGGGGCAGCCCCGCGACGGGGACCCTCGGGCGTGTTACGTGGTGCTGGAGGACGATCTGGTTCGGTTTCGGCGGGTGGAATATCCGGTGGAGAAGACCATCGAGAAGATTTACGCGGTTCCGGAGCTGGACAATTTCCTGGGTGATCGGCTCCGCGACGGGCGTTAGCGAGTGTGGGGTCTGCAGCGACCGGCAGCCGCACCGATTCCCTGCTGTGTTACTTGTAGGTAACCCCTCGCTTGTGGCTGTCTGGGTGATAGCGTGCTGTCGGCCAGTTGCCATTGCAAGATTGGCGGCTAACGGGAGAATACACTTAGGTGAGGCACGTCTCCCGCTCTTACCCCTCATTGGGGTGATGACGACCGGCCCGTCCGGCTGCATTCCCGTACGCAAGGTTTCTCCGATATGGAACGGCGTTTCGTCCTCTTCTTGGTCCTCTCGTTGGCCATTCTGCTCGGCCATGCCGCCCTGATGCGGCATCTGAATCCCCCGAAGCCGCAGCCGCCGGGAGACGCCCCCCAGGGCGCGCCGGGCGCTCAGGACGACCGCGGGAAGCAGCCGCCCGAGAAGGAGGCCGACGACCAGCGGCCCAAGCCGCCGGAAGAGCCGGAAGAGCCGGAAGAGAAGCCCGAAGACGAGCCAAAGGAACCGCCGAAACCACCCGAGCCGGGGGGTCCCAAGGTCGTCGCGCGAAGGTGGGGCAACCTCGGCTCCGCAGATCCGGACGCCCCCTACCGCATGCTGGTCGCCTGGGACAACAAGGGCGCGGTCCTCATCCGGATAGAGCTCAGCAGCGACCGTTACCGCGATCTGGAGGACCGCAGCGGATACCTGGGTCACCTGGTGATGGACAGGGGCGCGATCGACAAGGACTACCGCGGCAAGGGCTGCCTGGTGCAGGTGGTCGGCCCGGGCACGCCTGCCGCGGCGGCTCGTCTCAGGGTGGGCGACGTGATCAAGGCGCTGGGCGACGAGAAGATCAGCGGGCCGCAAGATCTGCTCGAGGCGCTTCAGAAGACCAAGCCCAAGAGGAAGGTCACGCTCACGCTGGTGCGAGACAACAAGGAAATAGCTCGCGAAGTCACGCTCGGGCGGCGCCCGCTGGAGGTGATCCGGCCCGAGGCCGACG
Organism: uncultured Planctomycetaceae bacterium; assembly: GCA_964618095.1. Lineage (GTDB taxonomy): Bacteria > Planctomycetota > Planctomycetia > Pirellulales > Thermoguttaceae > CAZUAM01. The sequence goes on from CAZUAM010000024.1 coordinate 7,991, forward strand.
ATCCGCTTTCGTTCCTGCTGACTCTTCAGCAAGTCAAGGGTCAGGATATCGAAGACGAAGTGCTTGCCCGGGACGATGAGGAAGAGGGTCTCGAGGTTGGCGGGGAGCCCGCCGGGCTGGACCTCTGGACGGGCAACTGGGAAGTCGGAGAAGCCGATCAGACTCACGTGGTCTTCCGCCGGGTGCTGGCGAAGTGGGGCCTGGAGATCACCAAGTCGTATCGCCTGGAGAAGGTTCCCGCCGAATCGATCAAGGACGCCGACTACAAGGCGTACCACCTGGTCTTCGACGTGAAGATTCGCAACGTCGGCGGAGCGGAGCGGATGGTTGCCTACCAGCTTGACGGGCCGACCGGGCTGCCCGCCGAAGGGGCATGGTACGCCCACAAGATCGCCCGCGGCGGTTTTTTCGCGGGGGCGGGCCTGCGCGACGTGGTGGTCTCGTTCGACGGGGCCAAGCCCAGTCTGATCGGCTGTCCCAAGATCGCCGACGACAAGGTCGACAGTCTACCCTGGCAGGGGCAGCCGCTGAGTTACATCGGCGTCGACGCCCAGTACTTCTCCTGCGTATTGCTTCCGCAAAAGGAGGACCCCGGCGTACTGCTCCCGTCCAGGGAAGACCCAAGCGAGCTGTGGTTTGCCCAGTCCCAGCCGCTGCGGGTGGGAGAAGTGGGCGAGAAGCGGAAGAACGTGACGAACACCTCGTGCCGTTTGGTCAGCCAGGTGTACCGTTTGGCGCCCGGCGGAAAACCCGACGACACGCTGTTGCATCGGTTCGTGGTCTTTGCCGGTCCCAAAAAGCACGACGTGTTGGCCCAATATGACGGCCTGGACGAGTTGGTCTACTACGGCTGGTTCGGCGCCTTGGCCCGGCCGATGTCGGGAATACTCCACTTCTTCTACGGCATTGTGCGCAACTATGGATTGGCCATCCTGATGCTAACCGTGCTGGTTCGCGGCTGCATGTTCCCTTTGAGCATCAAGCAGGCCCTGGGGGCCCGGAAAATGCAGGAGTTGCAGCCGGAAATCAAGCGGATCCAGGAAAAGTACAAGAACGACATGGAGGGGCGGACCAAGGCCCAGCAGGAATTGTTCCGCAAGCACAACTACAACCCCTTAAGCGGCTGCCTGGTGCTGTTTGTGCAGTTGCCGATTTTCATCGCCCTGTACCGGTCGTTGATGGTGGACATCGAGCTGCGGCAGGCCCCCTTGCTTTGGGAGGGTATTCGCTGGTGCTCCAATTTGTCGGCCCCCGACATGCTCTTCGACTGGAGCGGCTTCATGCCGGGTTTTGTGATCGGCTATTTGGGTCCCTATTTCAACATCCTGCCGATCTTGACGGTGGTGCTGTTCATCGTGCAGCAGAAGATGTTCATGCCGCCGGCGGTCGATGAAAAGGCCGCCCAGCAGCAGAAGATCATGCAATTCATGATGGTTTTCATCGGCATCATGTTCTTCAAGGTGGCCAGTGGGCTGTGCATCTACTTCATCGCCTCCAGCCTCTGGGGTCTTGCGGAGCGGAAGCTCCTGCCCAAGACCTCCCCGGCAAAACCGGAGGCCAAACCCGTCTCCAGGGCGGAAGCCAAGGCCCGGGACAAACCCCGACCCAAACCCGCGCCCCAACAGGCCCTCTCCAGCGGCGACGGAGCCGCGGCACGTAGGAAGAAAAAGAAGAGCAAGCGGGGGAAGAGGTGACGGGATGACGGGGTGAGAGGGTGACGGGGTGAGGGGGTGAAGAAGAAGGTCAAGACACATTGCGACTTGGAGGTTTATCGAAAGGCGTTGGATGCCGCGATGCGCATCTTTGAGCTGTCGAGACGGTTTCCGAAGGAGGAGACTTACTCGCTGACGGACCAGATTCGCCGATCTTCGCGCAGCGTTTGTGCTAATCTCGCTGAAGCATGGAGAAAACGCCGCTACGAGGCGGCCTTCGCCAGTAAGCTCTCGGACTCCGAGACCGAAGCTGCGGAAACGCAGGTCTGGCTCGAGTTCGCGGTGAAATGTGGCTACCTGGACCGCGACGAGGGGAAACAACTTTACATCATCTACGATGAAATCACCGCCACCATTGTCGGAATGATCAACCACCCGCAAACATGGGTTCTCCCCCGATGAACCAACCGCCGTTTCCACCCCGTCACCCCGTCACCCCCTCACCCCCTCACCCCGTCACCCCCTCACCCCTCCCATGTACCCACTGGACGACACCATCGTTGCCGTTGCGTCTCCGCCGGGAGGGGCGGCACGAGGCATCGTGCGGCTGAGCGGGCCACGGGTGCGGGCCAGCCTGGCAACCTGCTTTCGGGCCGACGGCCGGCGGGAACTCTCGGCTGCCGTCCGGGCTGAGGCGATTGCCGGTTCGCTCCGCCTGGCCGGCATGGCCTCGCCCCTGCCGTGTGAGCTATACCTCTGGCCGGAAGGACGAAGCTACACCCGCCAGCCCGTGGCCGAGATCCATACCCTCGGCTCTCGCCCCTTGCTCGAGGCCGTGGTCCGCGGCCTCTGCGCCTCCGGAGCCCGCCTGGCCGAGCCGGGAGAGTTCACCCTGCGGGCCTTTCTGGCCGGACGGATCGATCTCACGCAGGCCGAGGCCGTGCTGGGGGTGATCGACGCGGCCGACCCCGGCCAGCTCGAGGTAGCCTTGTCCCAACTGGCCGGCGGGCTGGCCGGGCCGCTGGGGCGGTTGCGCGACGGCCTGGTCGATCTACTGGCCCATCTGGAGGCCGGGTTCGATTTCGCCGACGAGGATCTGCCGTTTCTCACTGCCGACGAGCTGGCCGGGCAACTCGACGAAGCGGCCAAGAGTGTCGCCAGGCTCGGCCGACAGATGGCCTCCCGCGGCGAGGCGGCCCCGGCGGTTCGCGCAGTGCTGGTCGGCTGGCCGAACGTCGGCAAGAGCAGCCTGTTCAATGCACTTTCCCGACAGGCCGGGGCCCTGGTCTCCGAGCATCCCGGCACTACCCGTGATTATCTCACCGCCGAACTGGAACTGGGCGGGGTGAAGTGTCAACTGATCGACACGGCGGGCCTGGGTCCGAAAAAGGGGACAGGTCCAATTTGCCGGAACGGCCCGGAGGGTGCTTCGCACAAATTGGACCTGTCCCCTTTTTCCTCCCACGAGATCGAGCAGGCCGCCCGGGCGGCTTCCCGCGAACAGAGCCGGCGGGCACACGTGCAGATCTTCTGCCTCGAATCCACCCGGCCGCCCAACGACTGGGAACGCAGCCAACTGGAACAGGCAGCCGGCGGTGTGCGCGTGGTGGTGTTGACCAAGATCGACTTACTGCGTATCCAAAAACCTCCTCCCCTCGCCCCGCTTGCGGGGAGAGGGGCCGGGGGTGAGGGGTTTTCGGATAGCCTCGCAAGCAGGTCGGCAGACCTTGGAGGAGGCATCTCCGACGCAGGTGTTGTGGGAGCCGTCTCCGACGGCGAAATCCGACGCGCCCTGCCCACCAGCAGCGTGACCGGCGAGGGGATCGACCGCTTGCGAGACGAGCTGCGCGACGCCGTGCTTGCGGCCGGCGCGTGCGGCGCGGAGGTGGTCGCCGGCACGGCGGTCCGCTGCCGCGAGTCGCTGCGCCTGGCCGCCGAAGGTCTTGAGCGCGCCCGGCAGATCGCCGGCAGCGGTACCGGCGAAGAGTTGGTGGCGGCCGAGCTTCGCGTCGCCCTGGACGAGTTGGGCAAAGTGGCGGGTGCCGTATATACCGAGGACGTGCTGGACCGGATCTTCAGCCGGTTCTGCATCGGGAAATAGTACCGCGGAGGGGCTATACACGCCTCGACGTAGGTAGGGCCGGCTTTCGGCCAACCCAAAATCCCGCAGCACGGATGGCGCCCTCTTGACAAACGTGGGCGTTCTGATAGCATGAGTGATTACCAGTAACTTCCAGGGGGCAACAAGTCCAGAGGCAGCGTAAGCACCCACGTGAAAGCGGCCATCCGAATTCTCACAGGATGACTGAGGGTGCATTCTCCAATTGGCCCACTTCCGGGCGGATTGTGTGCCGTTTCTGCAGGCGGGGTCGCCCCGCCTCTACCACAATTCCAGGGCGACAACTCGCGCGCAGTTTCGGAGGAAAGAGAAATGAGACGATTGATTTTGACTGTGGCAGTGTTGGCGTTGCTGTTTGGTCGCGAGGCAGGCGCAGACGTCTTGCTTTTCGATGATTTTAATGCAGAAAACGGCGGCGTAAGGCAACTTAACTACACTGCGTTCGCCAATTGGGATATCACCGACGGCACCGTTGACCTTTGCGACGCAGTTGATGTCATGCAGGGTGACGGGCTGTACGTGGACCTCGATGGCAGTACAAACGACGCCGGAAGAATGGAGTCCAAGACGACGTTTCCACTTCAGCCGGGGTTCTACGAATTGAGCTTCCTGCTGGCAGGCTCTCAGAGAGGTGACTTCAACACTGTCACCGTATCGCTGGGTGACACGTATTCGGAGACGTTTGCTCTCGCCAGCTCAGTGCCTTGGACAAGTGTCAAGCGCACGATTATCGTGGCGACGGCCACGGATGGGAAGCTGCTTTTTTGACCACGCCGGCGGAGACACGTATGGAATTCTCCTCGACAACGTTAGCCTTGTCCCCGAACCCTCTACCCTGCTCCTATTGAGCATGGGTGCGATTATTCTACTTGCCTACGCTTGGCGAAAACGCCGCTGGGGTTCACCTACTCGCGTGGCAGCGTCGGCCGACGCGGCGCGGCCCACGCTCTCCGCGTGCGTGCCAGCACGCACCCTACTGACTCCTACAATTCCGGCGGCGGGTCTTGGCCTGGGACGTAGATGCAGTCGGGTTCCGTCTCCAGCGGATCGCCGGTGACGGCGTAGGCCCGGGCGCGGCTGCCGCCGCAGACGTGGCGGTACTCGCAGAGACCGCAGCGGCCCTTGAAGCCGTCGGGGTCGCGCAGCGCGCGGAAGGTGGCGTGGTTCCGGTAGACGTCGACGACGGAATCGTCGGGGAACCGTCCACACTTTAGCGGCAGGAAGCCGGCCGGATAGATCTCGCCGGTGTGGCCGACGAACATGATACCCTTGCCGTCGCCCACGCCCAAGGGAGCCCGGTGACCGCCCAGTGTGCCCATCGACCAACGCTCCGCGTCGGTGCCCGATTGGGCGGGCGAATCGTCCTTTCCTTGCGGACCGGCCAGGGGGTCGCCGCCGCGCTGGAGGACGAAGCGGCGGTAGTGGGGGGCCTCGGTCGTCTTCACGCTGTAGGGCTTGGTCTGGGCGTGATGCCAAAGCCGCTCGAAGACCTCTTCGTACTCCTGCGGCCTGATCCGCTCTTCCTCTACGCCCCTGCCCACCGGAACCAGGAAGAAGACCGCCCACATGGCAATCTCCTGCTTGGCCAGCAGCTCGGCCATGGCGTCGATCTGATGGACGTTGCGGCGGGTGACCGTGGTGTTCACCTGCACGGCCATCTTCAGCCGCCGGGCGTTTTCGAGCATCCCCAGGGTCCGCTCGAAGCTCCCCTCCCAGCCGCGGAAGGCGTCGTGGGTCTGCGCGTCGGCGCCGTCCAGACTGATGCCCAACCGTCGCACGCCGGCCTCGCGTGCCTGCTGGAACGCCTCGAAGGTGGCCAGCGGCGTGGCCGAGGGCGTCAGGGCCACTTGCAGCCGTTGGGCGACGGCGTGGCGGATCAGCTCGAACACGTCAGCCCGCTTCAGCGGATCGCCCCCGGTCATCACGATCATCGGCCGCCGGGGGAAGGTGGCCACCTGGTCGAGCAGCATCTTCGACTGCTCGTGGGTGAGCTCCTCAGGATGTGGGTTTTCCTGCGCCGACGCCCGGCAGTGCTTGCAGACCAGGTCGCAGGCCATGGTGACCTCGTAGTAGAACATCAGCGGATTACGGCCGAAGTCGGTCCGGCTGTAGTCGGTATGACTCATACCCAGAAAACCCTCTCAAAGAGAGCCACCACGGGGCGAATTTGAGTTGAAGTGTAATGAGGGAAAAGGGGAAAGGGGAGAAAGGGGAAGACGAAGAAAGTGTTTTGATTTTCCATTTTCCCCCTTTTCCATCTTCCCTTCTTACACCTCGCGGCGACTGTTGATTAGGGGTCCCAGCGGCAAGTCGCCTGCCCCTGCGGCGCGCTGGCGGGCAGGCCGCCACCGGCACCCGACTTCCTGGTCCAATCTTCCCGGACCAGTACTTCCAAGCCGCAAGCGGCTCAGGGACGCACGACCACGGCCACGACCAACAACAGCAGGGGCGCCACTCCCATCATCATCTCCAGCAGGGGAATCGCCATCGTTTCGGTCTCCTTCCATCGGCGTGCACGTGCAACTCGCATGCCAGTGGCGCGGGGAAAAGCATGGTCGCGTGGATAAGTTGCGTCAAACCGGCAACTTAACGAGCCGGCCGATGCGATCGGCCGGCCGGAGATCGAACCCGAAGTGCCGTCAAACTGATCCGGTCCCGGTGCATGCACGCGGCGCAGGTGCCTTGCAGATCTTCTTCAACCGGCAAAGGCCCCGCAAGCCTCGGGCCTTGCCCGGCACTCCCAGGCGACAACAAAGAAACAGGGTAGCTCGACGAATCGGGCTACCCTGGTTGGTAAAGGAGCGGGTTATCACTCGATCATCGGCGTTGGTTACCAGGGACCGCGAACGTAGTAAATGCCAAATTGATCCGTGTCGCTGGGCCAATGCGGAGTCGGCCTGAAAACCCGGGGGTCGTAGGTGGCCGGCCCCGGCCAGTTGCGCGTAAACTGGCGACGAATCGGGGCCACCCGCGTGCTGCCCACGCCCCAACCCCAACTCACGTGGGCTTTGGCCGTGGGCGGTACGACCAGGGCAACGGGCATCCCCCAGGCCACGTTGTAGTAGCTTCCGTGCCAGCCGTAGCCTTCTGGGCCCCAGCAATCAAAAGTGTACTCGATCCCCCGGGCAGAATCGACCACGGCCAGCCCGGCCAGCACCAACACGGCCACGCCGATCAGCAATGAACGTCTCATCTCCAGCGGTTCCTTTTAGTGTCGAGGAGTGCCCAGCAAAGGATCCAAGATGCACGTCCGCGGCGGCAGCACCGGCTTGCTGGGACAACAAAAGCAGTCGAGATCAAAGCAGCTCCGCTGCCAAGTGACCGCCGTCCGAGTCCAGCCGCCGTTGGGACCGTTGTAACGCCAGTATGTCCGGCAATGGGGGTAGAGGAACTCGTGCGGCATCAAGGGTTGATAGGTCACGTAGGTGTGTCCCACCAGCGGCGGCGTGGGACGTGGGGAAAGGTAAAGCTGTGCCGGAGCACCGCCGTAACTGCCCGCCGGAACATAGTAGTTGTAGAAAAGGTTCGGCGACGCGGGGTAGTACTGGGCGGCCCGGGCCTCACGCGGCGCGTCCAGGTCGAGGTCCCCGGCCACCAGGACCGCGGCCAAGCCAATCGCCACGGGCGAGATTCTGCCAATCATCGTCTAGCTCCTCGTACTCGGGAAGGACGGTCTCTGCGGAGTGCTCAATAAGAATCTCGGCCTGTGGCGGTGTTGCGGGTGAATCTTTATTTGACGGATGGGGCAAAGACTCCAAACATGCGGAAAAACCGGGGGAAACCGGGTAGAGCAAGGCCGGCAAAATCGTTATAATCCTCCCAGGCCGAACTCGGTGATCTGCACCCTCGGCCTTCTACCCCGGGTCGGGTTCGTCACGCCCCCCCAGGTGATCCGCCGTCCCAGGACACCAACTGCATCAGGGAGCCACACGATTGGCAACCACCAGGACCCGTAAGACAACATCCTCCGCGGCCCGAAAAAGGCCGCTCCCCAGGAAAACCACCTCCCCCGCCGGTGCCAACGGCGCCCCCGGCCGCCGTCGCCGGGCCACCGCCCGCTCCATGGCCGCCAGCCAACGCGATATCTCCGTCAGCGAGTTCTTCGCCAAAAACCGCCACCTGCTGGGATTCGACAATCCCCGAAAGGCCCTCCTGACCACCGTCAAGGAGGCCGTCGACAACGCCATCGACGCCTGCGAAGAAGCAGGTATCCTCCCCGAAATCTGGGTCCACATCGAGCACAATGGCCAAGGCCCCAACCGCTACAAGGTCGGCGTCCAGGACAACGGACCCGGAATCCTTAAAAAACAGATCCCCCTGATCTTCGGTAAGCTCCTCTACGGCTCCAAGTTCCACCGCCTGAGGATGAGCCGCGGACAGCAGGGAATCGGCATCAGCGCCGCCGGGATGTACGGGCTGTTGACCACCGGCAAGCCCGTCAAAATCATGTCCAAGGTCTCCAAGCGGAAAGCGGCACACTACTACGAAATCCAGATCGACACCAAACGTAACCGGCCCGAAATCGTCAACGGTCGCGGCGAAGGCGTCGACGTCCTCCCCGGCCAGCGCGGCCGCAAGGCCGTCGAAAAACACGGCATCGAGTGGATCGACGCGGACCACGGCACCCGCGTGACCATCGAGCTGGAAGCCCGCTACCAACGCGGACGCGGAAGCGTCGACGAGTACCTCGAACAGACCGCCATCGCCAATCCCCACGTGGCCATCCACTATGAAGACCCGGACGGAAACGAAAAAGAATATCGCAGCGTGGCCGACACCCTCCCCGACGAACCCAAGGAGATCAAGCCGCATCCCTACGGAGTGGAATTGGGGATGCTCGTCGGCATGCTCAAGAACACCAGGCAACCCACGATCACGCAGTTCCTCACCAAGTCGTTTTCGCGGGTCAGCCCCGCCGTCGCCCGGCGGATCTGTGAAACCGCCGGAATCAGCCCTCGCGCAAGGACCAAGAAAATCGGCCGCCAGGAGGCCGACCTCTTGTACCAGGCGATCCAGCAAACCAAGATCAAGGCCCCCTCGACCGATTGCATCTCACCGATCGGCGAGGAGTTGATCCTCAAGGGATTACACCAGGTCGTCCCTGGCGAGTTCTACGCCGCCGCCGCCCGGCCCCCGGCCGTCTATCGCGGCAACCCCTTCCAGATCGAAGTCGGCCTGGCCTACGGCGGCGGCTCCACCGCCCACCGCGTCGCCCGCGACGCCCTGCTGCAACTGCTCGGCGAAAGCGACGCCCGCACGCTGCGCCAGTTCCTCTGCACCACCTTCGACGGCCTCGGAACCGATGCCGCCGACAAGATCCTCCGCGAGGCCCGGCTCAAAACCCGCACCTCCCCAGGCAAACTCGCGAAATCCGATCGTGACCGCCTCCACGACGCCATGCGGAACGTCAACCTCCAGGACGGGCAGTCGATGTCCGTGCTCCGCTACGCCAACCGCGTGCCGTTGCAGTTCCAGGCCGGCGGTTGCGCCATCACCCAGACCGTGATTGCCACCAACTGGCGGCCCTACGGCCTGAGCCAATCCCGCGGCCAACTCCCGCGGGGCCCGGTCACCGTGATGGTCCACATCGGCAGCGTCTGGGTCCCCTTCACCAGCGAGTCCAAGGAGGCCATCGCCTCCTATCCCGAAATCCAAAAGGAATTGCGTCTCGCCCTTCAGGCAGTGGGCCGCAAACTGGGTATGTACCTCCGCCGCCGAAAGAAAGTCCGCCACGAAGGCGAGCGCCGTAACGTCTTTCTCCGCTACCTCGGCGAAGTGGCCACGGCCGTCAGCCGCATCAACCGAGCCGATCGCGATCAGCTCCACCAGCAACTCCTCCTGGTGGCAAAGAAAAGGACGGCCCACGCCGACCTCAAGCTCGACGACCGCGGACGGCCCCTCGACCAGCAGGAGCTCGACCTGGGCGGCAACGTGCTGGTCGTCGATCCGGCCCAGCGAGCCGCCGAGTTGGCCGCCGATAGCGAAGCAGCAGAAGCGGACGCGTCGGACTGATCCGTTTAGCCACCGCGGCTACGCGGCGCCAGGTCCCCGGCGTAGCCGCCGGGGCTAAACATAAGAGCGCGAACTGCACATCCCACCCACCAACTATCATGGCCAAGAAGAAAACCGTCCGCCGCGAAGTCGCTGCCCGAGCCAGCACCGCCAGAGCGGAAGTCAACCTCCCGCCACGCGATAAGAAAACGCTCGCCGCACTCAACAACCTGGCCGACGGCGTGGTGGCCGCCGCCGGTCGGCACCGCGATCCGCACGTCGACATCCCCGCCCGCTCCCTCTCCAACGTCCGCTACAACAAGCGGAAACAGTTCATCGAGATGGGCAAAAACACCAACCGCCGCCAGTTGTTCAACCTCTCCCAGGCCAAAAGCTACATGCAAACCATGCTGGTGGCCAGCGGGGCCACCCAACTGATCGAACAGGGCAAGACCACCAGCATCCGGGGACTGTTCTACCTGCTCAAACACACCATCCAAGGTGCCAAGGAAGAAACCTTCGGCGACCAGAAAGAATGCGACCCGGTGATCGAGGACCTCGAAGTCCTCTTGGGCAGCCTCCGCGAGGAGCTGCACCTCTACGCCCAAAAACGCGGCGATATGGTCGGCGACCTCGTGCTGGTCGACAGCGGCGACGAAATCGACTGCGCCCGGATGGGCTCCGGCGGCTACGGCATCCCCTCGATCGTCGAGCCGGAGGTGATCCGCTTCAAATCCTGCCGGGCCAATTTCGTCCTGCACGTCGAAAAAGACACCGTCTGGCAGCGGTTCAACGAGGACAAGTTCTGGCGCAAACACCGCTGCATCCTCACCCACGGCGGCGGCCAGCCCCCGCGCGGCGTCCGCCGCCTGCTCTACCGGCTCCACAACGAGCTGAAGCTGCCCGTCTATTGCCTCCTGGATAACGACCCCTGGGGATATTACATCTACAGCGTGATCAAGCAGGGCTCGATCAACCTGGCCTTCGAGTCCCGGCGCATGGCCGTCCCCGCCGCCAAGCTCCTCGGCCTGCGCTCGGGCGACTTCCAACGCTGCGGGCTGTCCGACAGCGTGAAGATCGACCTAAACGACACCGACCGCCGCCGGGCCAAACAGATCGCCAGCTATCCCTGGTTCGCCCACAAAAAGCCCTGGCAGAAAGAGATCAAGCGGCTGCTCGAAAACGGCTTCAAGCTCGAAGTCGAGGCCCTGATCAGCAAGGACATCAGCTACGTCACCGAGCAATACACCCCCACGCGCCTAAAGAACAAGGACTGGCTCGACTAAGCCACACCCCGGCTGTTTAGCGGCCGCCGCCACCGGGCAACGCCGATGTTTAGCGGCCGTCGGCACGGCGGCCTCGCATACCGATATCGCCGCACGCTGCGAAAACGCGCTGCAAGCGATCTCCCCCCTCACTCGTCCGGCATCAGGTGCTCGGTGGGAATCACCCGCACGACCTCTTCGGTGCTGGTGATCCCGTCGGCCACCTTCAGCAGCGCCGAGCGCCGCATGTCGAGCATCCCCTGCTCGACCGCCTGGTCGCGGATCTCCCGCACCGTCCGCTGATCGGCAATCAGGCGGCGAATCTCCTTGGTCGCCTTGAGCACCTCGAACACCCCCGTACGCCCCGTATAGCCCCCCCGGTTGCACTTCTCGCAGCCGGGCGCGGAGAAGAGTTGTTTGCCTTGGCCCGGCCCCAGCCAGGGCTTGACGTCGTCGAAGGTATGCGGCGATTCGCTCAGGTCGAAAGAGGTCTTGCAGTGCTCGCACAAGGTGCGAACCAGCCGCTGCGTCAGCACGCCCAGCAGGCAACTGGCCAGGAAATGCGGGTGCACCTCCAGCGACAGCATGCTGTCCACGGCCCCGGCGGCAATCGGCGCGTGCAAGGTCGCCAAAACCAGGTGGCCGCTGTTGGCCGCACGCACCGCCGTCTCCGCAGTTACCGGATCGCGGATCTCGCCCACCATGCTCACGTCCGGCGCCTGCCGCAGGACGCTCCGCAGCAGCTCGGGAAAGTCGAGCTTGATCTTCAGATTGATCGACGACTGGTGGACCCCTTCCAGGGCGTACTCGATCGGGTCCTCGATCGTATTGATCTTGCGCGTCCCGTCGTTCAGATAGTTCAAGCAGGCGTACAACGTCGTAGTCTTGCCGGCCCCGGTCGGTCCGGTGACCAACAGCAGCCCGCTGGGACTGGCCAGGAGACCCTTCAAGACCCCCAGGTCCTTGCGGTGCAGCCCCAACTGACCGAGTTCCCGCAGGACGATCTCCCGTTCCAGCAGTCGCAGGGCCATGTCTTCGCCGTACATGGTGGGGATCGTGCTCACGCGTAGGTCGGCCTTCTTGCCGTCTTCCAACTGGCAGACCCAGCGGCCGTCCAAGGGCCGCATCTTCTGCGCCAGGTCCATCCCCGCCATCGCCTTCACGTAGTTGACCACCCGGCGGCCTTCTTCGCAGCTAATCGTGGTCATCCGCCGCGACATCCCCAGATGCCGCACCGAAACCGAGCAGTCCTCCTCGTTCCAGGTCAAGAACAGATCGCTTGCCGGCAGATCCACGGCCTGCTGGATCATCCGGCTGACCGTTCGCTCCAACTCCGACCCGTCGAAGCGAATCTCTTCGAAGGGCACTTGGTCGAGGTCTTCGCTCACGGCTGACCTCCCTGGATCGAGGCCAGCGCGGCCGATTCGTTCTCCGCCAGATGCAACCGCAGCACCTTGAGCACTTCCAACACCATCGGCACCAGCGAGTGAATCACCAGCGTTCCGCCGGCCTCCCGAAAACGCTTGTGCCGCGCCAGCAACCAGCTTATCCCGCTGGTATCCATAAAGTCGACGTCCGCCAGACTCAGCACCACGCGGCGGGCGTAGCCTTCCGCGCCCAGCAGCTCGCCCAGCTCATCCGCACCCGCCGAGAGCACGTCCTGGGTAATCCGCCCGCTGGCCCGCAAACGCAATACCTGGCCGTCGTCAGACACCGTGCTCAGTTCCATCTCTCCACGCTCCCGAAAAAGACGCGTGATTCCACCCGTCGCGCATTCTGGCAACTTTCCGCACGATTGTCCAGGGGGCCGCCCACCCGCAGACGAGGAAAAGACCTATTGAGCCCTGCCTTGCCAACGATCGGGGTGCCAGCGGCAGCTTGTCTGCCGCTGCCCGGGTGCAAGGGCGGACAAGCCGCCCATGGCACCCAATAGGTCATTATCCGTGCAGGACCCAATAGACCGGGTCGAGCGCAGCGAGGCCCACCGCTACCCTACCTCGCATTGCTCACGGCCGAAGCACGATCTTACCGGCCAGCGTGCCGGCCTGGTGCAGCGTATTCTCTTCCTGCAAGCGGTGGGCGGCGGCGGCCTCGCCAAGCGGCATCACGCGGTCGATCTTGGGCCTGAGCTTCCCCTTCGCCATCCAGCGATTGATCTCCGCCGCGCACTTCCGCTGCTCCTCGGCCGGCGAATTGAACATCGCAAAACCGAAGACCTTGCAGTCCTTGACGTAGAACTGCCCGACCGGAAAAGGGGGACACGACTCCCGCCCCGCCATCAGAATCAACCGCCCGCCCAGACCCAGGTGATCCACCACCCGCTGAAGATCATGTTCGCGCAAGGTCTCATACCAGACGTCGATACCCTGGGGGGCAAATCTGCGGATCGCCGCGTCCACGTCGCCGGCCTTGTAGTCGATCGCCGCATCCGCCCCCAACCGGCGGCAAGCAGCGAGCTTTTCCTTGCTTCCCGCGGTGGTCAGCACTCGGGCCCCGATGACCTTGGCCATCTGGATCACACAGGAACCCACCCCGCCGGTGCCCCCGTTGACAAACAGGGTCTCCCCCGTCTTCAGCCCGGCGTCGCGGAACGTCCCCAAGTGCGCCGTAATTCCCACCAGGGCCACCGCCGCGGCCTCTTCGTCGGCGACTTCCTCGGGCGTATGGTACAGCCAGCACTCATCCACCGCGGCGTACTCCGCAAACGTGCCCTGACGCCCCAGCAATCCCTGGTTGCTCCCCCAGACCCGATCGCCCACCGCAAACCGCCTCACCTCCGGACCGGCCGCCTCCACCACCCCGGACAGGTCGCAGCCCACGATAAACGGCTGCGGCAACTCCAGTTCAAACTCCCCGGCGCGAATGTACGTATCGACCGGGTTGACTGCCACGGCGGCAACCTTCACCAGCACCTGGCCGGCCGAAGGTTCCGGCCTCGGCAGATCGCCATAGAGAATGTTCTCCGGCGGCCCCGTCTGTTCGATGTAGGCGGCTTTCATAGTTCGCTTTCTTGTGCAAATGAGGGGGAATGCATCCTGCTGGAGGCGGCCTCAAGGCTACCGCACCTCCCAAGCCCCTCGACGTTACACTCTGCGGTCCCGAAAAGCAAGGGCCTCAGTTCACGCTCAACAGAAATCGGCTGCACCCATCGGGACTGCCCCCCTTCCGGCGGGCGGCAAAGTCAAACGTTGTCCTTCGACGGCTCCCTTGCACCGCCCCGCGGCCTCGCGTAAGCTCAAGACTCGTCCCTTCCTGAATTGCCGACGCATCCAAGTTGTCAAGAAACATTGTCGCAAAACACTACCGCAAGACATTGTCGCAAAACACTCTCGCAAAACACTCTCGCAAAACACTGTCGCGCTTTAGGAGAATAGCCCCGCCCAGCAGGGCGGGGTTCCTCGGATCCCGGCCCGTACCACCCCGCCCTCCCGGCCAGGGCTCTCAGCGAATCCAACAATGCCAACCGGCTCTTGGACGACCCCTTACGACTTGAGATGCCCTTACGACTTGAGATGCCCTTACGACTTGAGATGGAAGTCATCCACGACGCCCTCTACGACCATCCGAAGTACTACGACCTGCTGTTCGGCTCCGACTGGAGGGCGGAATTTGATTTTCTACGGGCGTGTTTCCAAAAACATGCCGGCCGGCCGGTGCGGCGGCTGTTCGAGCCCGCCTGCGGCACCGGGAGGTTGCTGGTGAAGTTTGCCGCGGCCGGGTATCAGGCGTCGGGCAACGACATCAATCCCCGGGCGATCGACTACTGCAACGCCCGCTTGACCCGTCACGGCTTTCCCCCTTCCGCCGTCCTGGGCGACATGGCCAGCTTCCGCCTCCGGCGCAACGTCGATGCCGCCTTCAACACGCTGAGCAGCTTCCAGCATCTTCCCACGGAACAGGCCGCCCAAGACCATCTCCGCTGCGTGGCCGCCGCGCTGGCCACCGGCGGACTGTACGTGCTGGGGTTCCATCTCACGCCCACCCGCTCCCAAACCTGCCATCAAGAGTCCTGGTCGGCCCGGCGAGGACACCTCGCAGTCCGTTCGCACCTGCGGTCCCTCGGTGTCGATCACCGGCGCCGGCAGGAACGGATGGCAATGACCCTCGACGTCCACACTCCCACTCGGCAATTTCGCCTGGCCGAGGAGATGGTCTTCCGCACCTACACCGCCCGGCAGTTCCGCCCCCTCCTGCGTCGGGTTGCCCGGTTGGAGTTGCTCCAGACGTATGACTTTGCC
>CAZUAM010000025.1:0-23212 GCA_964618095.1 uncultured Planctomycetaceae bacterium
TGCCAAAGAACTTAAGACACTTCAGCAAGAAAATCAGTTAACGGCGTAGGGTGGCTGGGGTCGAGCGCAGTGAGCCCCCAGTTGGCCGAGTTTCCGGGGGCTCGCCGACCAACGCTTCGCGTCGGTGCCCGTCGACCCCGGCCACCCGTGTTTGGTAAATGGCAAATTTGGAACTACTGAAAGTGGCTGGGCCGGCACTTGGGGAGTGAAATGGCGCTGCAATCTTGAACGCTTGCATCGATTCGCCGGGCAAGCTCAGACGTCAGATGAACCCGCAGCCGATCTGGTGGCCGTTTCAGGGGTGCTTTCTTCATCGGCAAATCTGCAAGAGACCGGAGTGGGAGCCGAAGGCTTTTCCGGCCCGCTCTCTGGTGACCACGAATCGGTCAGCCCTGATTCCGATGCGGGCCACAGCCGCCGCACCCGAGCACCGAGATCATCGAGCAGGCTGTACATCACCGGAACGACCACCAGTGTCAGCAGAGTCGAGGTAATCAATCCACCCACGACGCAGGTGCCCATGGGAGCGCGGACTTCCGATCCTTCGCCCAGCCCGATCGCGATGGGGATCATGCCCGCAATGGTCGAGAAGGCGGTCATCAGAATCGGGCGCAGGCGGACGGGGCCGGCTCGCATGAGGGCCTCCGTCTTTTCGAGCCCCTCCTCGCGAAGCCGGTTCGTGTAATCGACCAGCAGGATGGCGTTCTTGGTGACCAGACCCATGAGCATGATCATGCCGATCATGCTGAAGATGTTCAGGGTCCTTCCGGTCAGCGCCAAGGCTCCCAAGGCACCGCCCACCGAGAGGGGCAACGAAAGCATGATCGTGAAGGGATGGATGAAGCTCTCGAACTGGGCGGCCAAGATCATGTAGATCAGCACGATCGCCAGCATTAAGCTGAAGTTGATGCTCGCGAACGACTCGGCCATGATCTCGGCAAATCCCGTAAAGGCCGTGGTCACTTCCGGCGGGAGGTTGGCTTCCGACGCGATGCCCTCGATTTCCGTGACCGCCTGGCCGAGCTTCTTGGTCCGTTCGAGATTGGCCATGATCGTGATCTGCCGCTGGCGATCCTGGCGGTCGATCTGGACCGGGCCGGTCCCTTCGCGGATATCGACGAGGTTTCGCAGCTCGACCGGGCCGTTCCGGCCGCGAACCGGCAAGGCGTAGGCGGCTTCTCTGCGGGTGCGATCCGAGGCAACCAGCCGCACGCGGACATCGTAGGTCTCCCCCCCTTCTTCAAACGTGGTGACTTCCTGCCCGCCGACCAGCGCACGGATCGTCTTGCCCAGGTCGCGAGCCGAAACCCCCAAATCGGCGGCACGTTCCCGGTCGATGATCACGGAGATTTCCGGTTTTTCCGGGTCGTAAGTCGAATTCACGTCCACGATTCCCGGAACTTGATTCATGCCCCGGATGACCTTCTTCGACACCTCATCGAGCACCTCGAGATCGGGGCCGCGGAGGTTGAATTGCAGAGCCGCCGCGCGGAATCCGCCGCCGGCGACGCGCGGGGTGTTCTCCACGCTGATCTTGCAGTGGGTCAGGTCGGCCAGGCGCTCTCGGGCCATCACCATGATTTCCTGCTGCCCGAGGCTTCGCTCCGACTTGGGCCCCAGCTTGACCAGCACGGTAGCTACGTTCACCCGCCCCTCGGCACCGGCCCCGATGGTGGTGAAGGTGTCGGCCACCGTGGGCAGATTTCGTACCCGCTCCTCGACTGTTTGCAGGATCTTGCTGGTTCGATGGATGGACGACCCCAGGGGCGTTTCCACTTGAATGTTGAACTGGCCTTCGTCCTGAGTGGCCATGAACTCCTTGCCGATCAACGGCGTGATCGCCAGACTGGCCACAAAGATTCCAATCGCGGCAAGCACCACCAGAAGACGCCGAGCCAGCGCGAACCGCAGCGTGCTCCGGTAGCCCGATTCCAACGACCGAAACACGCGCTCGAAGAAGTTGAAGAGCCGGCCGTGCCGTTTGGGTAGCTTGAGCACGCGGGAGCAAAGCATCGGCGAGAGCGTCAACGCAATGAACGTCGAGACCGCCACGGCGAAGGCCACCGTCAGCCCGAACTCGTAGAAGATCCGGCCGATCAGCCCCTTCATGAACGCCACCGGAATGAACACGGCCAGGATCGCCAGCGACGTGGCCACCACCGCAAAACCGATCTCCGAAATGCCCGCCAGGGCGGCCTGCATCCGAGACTTCCCTTCCTCGAGGTGCCGGTAGGAGTTTTCCAGCACCACGATCGAGTCGTCGATGACCATCCCCACCGAGATGCTCAGCCCCAGCATCGAGACCACGTTCAGCGTGAACCCCATCGCGGCGACGAACGTGAAGGTGGCAACGATCGTGGTGGGGATCGTCACGGCCGCCACAAATGCCCCCCGCAGGTTGCGCAGAAAGAGGAGAATCACCAGCACGGCAAGGCATCCGCCGCGCAACAGCTCGCCTTGGGTGGCATAGAAGCTGTCGGCCACGAAGACCGAAAGATCCTGGGCCAGCGTCAATCGGTGGCCCTCGGGCAGATCGGCCCGGATCTTGTGGAGTTGGGCCTTGACCGCATCGGCAACTGCCAGGAGGTTCTCGCCCGACTGCCGCCGCACCAAGAGCGATACGGCCTCTTGGCCGTTGAGGCGGGAAAGGCTGCGGAAATCCTCTTGCCCGTCCTCCACCAGGGCCACGTCGCGGATCCGAATCGGCGCCCTGTCCCGATAGGCAATCACCAGATTCTCAAACTCCTTGACCCGCTCCACGTCGCCCTGGGTCCGAATCACCACTTCGCGGCTCTCGCTTTCGACCCGCCCGCCGGGAAACTCGACGTTTTCATCCTGTAGGGTGTCGATCACGTCCTGGGCCGACAGCGCGTGTGCAGAGAGGTCGTCCACCCGCAGCCAGACGCGGATCTCACGGTCCCGCCCGCCCACCAGCCGCACCGATCCCACCCCCGCGATTCCCTCAATTCGCGGCTTGATCTTGTCGTCTGCGTAGCGGGTCAATTCTCGGATCGACGTCGGCCCGGACAGCACGATCGCCATGATCGGGGCGGAGTCGGGGTCGAACTTCTCCACCACCGGTGGCTCAATCTCCAGCGGCAGATCGGCACGAATCGAGGCAACCTTGTCGCGGACGTCCTGCGAGGCCACGTCCACGTCCCGCTCCAATTCAAACTCCACGAAGATCTGCGCCAGCCCTTCGGTGCTCTCTGAGCGAAGCGACTTGATGCCGCTGATCGTATTGACCGCCTCCTCGATCACGTCGGTGACGTTAGTCTCCACGGTCTCCGGGGCGGCACCTTGGTAGACCACGGTGATCGTGATGATCGGAAAGTCCACGTCGGGAAAGAAGCTCAGCCCCAGCCCGCTGTAGGCGGTCAATCCGAAGACCACCAACGCCGAGATGAGCATCAACGCGAAGACCGGACGACGGATGCAGAAATTCGATATCTTCATGTTGCGCTCGCCGGCCGTCCTGTTTGCGCAGCGGTTCGTCGCACCTGGACCGACATGCCGTCGGACAAGACCGACGGATCATCCACCACAACCTGTTCGCCCTCCGCAAGCCCCGAGAGCACCTCCACGGCGTCCTGGCTGGTGATGCCCAACTCGACCGCTCGCTGTCGGACGCGGCCGTCACTGTAGATAAACACCCGTGCCTCGCCACCCGTGTAGCTGATGGCTTGAACGGGGATCGTCAGCGCATGGGCGGAACTCTTCACTTGCAGAGCCACGCGAGCGAACTGCCCTGCCTTGAACCGCCGCTGGTCGTTGCGGATCGCCACGCGAATGCGAAAGTTTCGATTCGCGGGATCGACCTTGTCGTTGATCAGGGCAACCATCCCCGGAACGGGGTCCGTCGATCCCTTCACGTGGACCGCGGCAGGATTACCGACCTGGATCTGGCCGATGTATCTCTCGGGAACGCCAAGCTGCGCGGTCAGTAGGCTCAGGTCCATCAGCTCCATGATCTCCACGCGAGGCAAGGCGGTCACGCGGTCCCCTTCATCCACGTACCGATCTGTAATGACTCCATCGTACGGAGCATAGATCGTCGTCTTTTCCAATTCCCACTGACTTCGCTTGAACTCCGCCTCCGCCTGCTGCACCGCGGCATCGGCAACCGCGATCTCCTCCTTGGTTGGCCCGGCTTGGGCAAGCTCCAGCTCAGCATTCGCTCGGTCGAGTGTCGCCCGCGCCGCGTTCACTTCGGCCCGAGCCTTGTCATGCTCTGCCTCGGAGACGGCTTTTCGACTGAACAGCAGCTTGGCCCTTCCCATGTCCGCATTCGCCAGGATTAGACTCGCCTCCGCTAGATCTTTCAGCGCCCGAGCACGGCGGACCTCCTCGGGGCGCTGCCAGGCCTTGAGCTTTTCCAGCGCCGCTTTGGCCATGTCGACTCGGGCCTGAGCCGCGCGCAGCTTCAACTGGCACTCGGAGCCGTCCAGTCGCACAAGCAGGTCGCCCTTGGCTACGTCCACGCCGATGTCCAGCCGTGGCGCCTCGGAAATCCGCTCCCCGTCGATCTCGGTCTCGATTCGCTCGCGACGCGAGGTAGGGATCTCCAGGATCACGCCGTCCACCTCAGCAACCACCACGGTGCGACGACCGGGAGTCAGGCTTCCCACCAGCTCCACGGTCGCAGCAAGATTCGACCGGCTGGCCGTCGCCAGCTCGACTTCCATCGTTGCTGCCGCCGAAGCCTGCGCCGACCGGGCGTCTTGACCCTCCGTCAACTTGCTGCATCCGCACGAAATCACGGTGGTTGCACAGAGGACAATGCAGACGATCGAGCGGTGACCACGGATACTCATGTTCGTCCTCGCCGCTTGGCGGAATCGGGGTCGACCAGAATGCCTCGCAGGAAGATCTCGATCGCCGGCCCTGCCATCTCGACCAGCTTCTCACTCGAACCTTCCAGGCACCCGCATACCACGGTGCCGTAAAGCACGTTGGCCAGCGTCCTGGTGAATTCAGCCACGTCGATTGGCCGGATCTCCCCGGCTTCGATTCTGCGACGCAGCAGATCCTCCTTCAAGCCGCGGTTCTTGTCGCGGTAGACCATGTGCGTGCTGGGGATCGAGCTCTGGAACTCGGCCCGCTCCTGGATGAGAATCTCCACCAGGTCCGGGTGCTCCTGGAAGAACCCCACGTAGGCCAGACCGCCACGCCATACGAGGTCGACCGTGTTGTCTACCCCCTCGACTGCTCGCAGGACCCGTTCCACCAGCTTCTTCATGCCTGCGTCGGCCGCAGCCAGAAACAGCTCTTCTTTGCTGCCGAAGTAGCGGTACACGGTCCCCTTGCCGACGCCCGCCTTCTCGGCGATCACCTGCATCTCGGTGTTCTGAAAGCCCGCTTCGGCGAAGACCTTGGTGGCGCAGTCCAGAATGGCCTGCAATTTCCTGGGGTCTTTGTAAACCTCAACGGTCGCTTCACCATCCATAGAGGGGCCTCCTATCTGCGGACTGGCGCGTCAGTCCGTGAATCATAGCCTCCGCGCCCGCAGAAGTCCAACCTTGGCCGGGTCTCACCCGCAGCACCTTGGCAAATCCTGCCTGACCGGTTCGTAGTGACCGCATTCATGCGGTCCGGTTTGCGGGAAAACGCCTCGAACGCCCGGAATACCCGATGAATCGGCTCACTACGAACATCTCAGCCCGCCAGAATCGGGACCTCTTGCGACTCACCCCGTGAACCCCCCAAGTGGTCCGGCTGTCCTTCCCCGTTGCCGCAGGCACCGCCGGGCTGCCTTTTGTGACCTAGGCTTGGAGAGTGCAAGTGGGCAAACCGGACATCTGGATGTCAGGAGCCAACCGTGGGCTATCTCTGGCGAGACGCCGTGCGGGTGATCAACTCCATGGACCCCCAGGAGTGGCTGCTGGTGCTGCTTGGCGTGATCGTGGTGGGCCTTTTCTGCCTGCGGGGGTTTGGGTCTCGATCGCGGTACTGAATCGGCCTGCTGACTCCGGCACAGCCCCTCACAGCACCTGTTCCCCACCGCGGCGCTTGCGGTCCACGATGCGGCGGCTCCGGGCAGCCACCTCCCGCCACAACGGCTTCCAGGCAACCGTTCCCGAGGGGATCTGGCTGAAATACGCGCGAAGGAATCGGCAGCATACAGTCCGCGTCACCCAGGGATGGGCCCCCAGGCCGGCCGCCAGCCGAGCCAGGTTGGCCGCCCGCCGGGTGAGACTCAGTCGCCGGCAGAAGCGTACGCCATCGACGTCGATCAGGTACGTGGCCACCTGATCACCCCGTTGGGCAACCAGCAGGTTTGCCCCTTTCAAGTCCCGATGCGCGATCTGCAATGCGTGCATCCGTCCCACCAGGCGTCCCAGGCTCTCCGCACACTGGGCGGCCAACCGCAGCCGCTGCCGGCTGGAGCGGGCGGCCAACCGCCAGAAAAAAAGGTGCAGGTTCTCGGCGCCCGCGATCCACTCGGTGGCCAGGTAGCTCGTGCGGAAAACCCAGGATTCACGGGGTTGGCACATCGCCACCGGCCGGGCCGTGGGGATCCCCCGGCCAAGCAAGCCGTGGCCCAGGTCCCAAGCACACTGGGCGCGCCCCCGGCGGGCTACGCCGCACAGCGACTTCCACCAATTGCGTGGGCGATACTGCTTGTACGCCACATGAACCGACCCCCCAAAGAGGGGCAACTCCGCCTCCACCATCAGACTGCTGTGGCCGATCTTGACCGGGCGGTCGAGATTCCGCCACAACAACGCAGCAGGGTCGTCGAGCAAGCGCCTCAATTCGCCGAGTGGCAAACCGTGCACCCCGTAGGCCTTGCCTCCGTTGGCGTGCAGAACCATGTAGTCTAGCTCACCCATCTTTCCCGTTTTCCCGCCCTTCGCCTTCCGGCCGCTGCCCGGGGCTGACTGTCAGCCCGGATATCCACCGGCGTTTGGATCGCCACTCCAACTCCACACAGCCACACAACTTATGATCTCATCGCCCAATGGCACTATGCTACGACGCGTCATTTAGCCGCTGGCCTTGCCCAGCGCGAGATCTGCGGCAAGCATGTCCTTTCGGGGCGCGGCGGGCAACCTCGCCGGCCAAATGCCCATAGTCTGGGTTACCAGTCGCAGGCGAGGCAGGCAAGGTCAATTGGGGTGGTTTTTCCGGTTTTTCGGGCCGGCGTTCTTCGCCAGGCCCTCGAATCGGGAGATCCGGATCGACGCCGATAATCGAAAAGTTTTGCCCAAAAAGCAGATAGTCCCATAATCCGGTTGCCGAAAATAGACTAGACAAGGTGCGTCAAGAAGTCGGTCCTATCGCCTGGAGAAGGAGGCCCCTATGTTCGCCCCCAATGGCATTCTGGCCCTGCTGGTCCTCGCCGCAACACCACCCCCGCAAAACGGCCAGGTCCAGGCAACCGGCGAGCAGACCGAGCTGCGACTGGTGGCACACCAGGAGGATGCCCCGTCCGAAGCCCACCCCTACGAGTATGATTCCCCCTCCGAGGAATGGGGTCCACAGGCGGGAACCGCATATGCAGACGATTCCGAGCAGCCAATGGGGCAGACGCCGCTCCAGAACAGCGATCCGTTCCAGGAGGAGCCCGTACCCCTTCCTCCCGGCGCGTCGCCGCCATTGGGGGACCTTGCCCCCGCCGATCCCCAGGCCCCCGGGTCTCCCGGCGAGTTGCCAGCGGACGAAGACGAAGCACCGTACACCGACCCGTTCCTGGAAGAACCCCCGTGGGAAGATCGCTCGGAGGAGTGCTATCAAGACGGGTGCGAATGTGCAGAGTGCGCCAGGCGCGGATCTGGCCGCGAGTGCGCGGAGTGTGCCACCTGCGGAGGTGCGTGCCCTCGGCAACGCAGGCCGTTCTGGGGCCTCGACTTCGACGGCTGGATCAGCCAGGGAGTGACGATCAACACCGACAGCCCGGCAGACCGCTCGAACTTCCCGGTCACCTTCAACGACCGCTCGAACGATTACCAGATGAACCAGTTCTACCTGTTGCTGACCAGGTCGGTCAACGAAGGAGGTTACCACTGGGACGTGGGCGGCCGCGTGGACTTGCTCTACGGGACCGACTCGGAGTTCGCCACCGCCCGCGGCCTGGAGGTCAGAGGCGACCTTTCCCCCAAGTGGAACTCCCACAGATACGGCCTGGCCATGCCCCAGGCATACATGGAAGTCTATGCGCCGTGGGGTAACGGCCTGACGATGAAGCTGGGGCACTTCTATACGATCCTGGGATATGAAACCGTGCCGGCGGCCGAGAACTTCTTCTACTCGAAATCCTTGGCCTTTCAGTACGGCGAGCCGTTCAGGCATACCGGTTTTCTCGGCTCGACCCGGCTGGGGATCCTGAATTTCCATGCCGGCATGACCCGCGGCTGGGACAACTGGGAAGACAACAACAACGATTTTGCCTTCCTGGGCGGCATCGACTGGACCAGCCGGGACGAGCGGACCTCCATCGCCTTCGCCATTCACGTCGGCCGCGAACGGGACGAACCACCGGTGAACACCAACCTCCGCACCGTCTACAGCCTGGTGGTCCAGCACTGGCTCTCTGAGCGGCTACAGTACGTCGTCCAGTACGACCACGGATTCGACGAGGGCGGTGCCGCCCAGGGCCGCGACGCCGACTGGTTCGGCGTCAATCACTACCTCTACTACACGATCAACCCCTGCTGGAGGGCCGGTCTCCGCGGTGAATGGTTCTGCGACGAAGACGCCGTGCGGATCGACACCAACGCCGGGGCCGACTACTTCGAGCTCAGTCTCGGCCTGAATTGGATGCCCACTGACTGGGTGACCGTCCGGCCGGAATTCCGCTGGGACTGGGCCGACGCGCTGGGCGGCGGCTCCCTGCCCCCGGGCCGCCGCGACGACCAGATCCTGCTGGCCTTCGACCTGGTCGTGAGGCTCTGAGCCGCCCTGCTCACTGAACTGCGACGATTCGCCCCACGGCCGCAATGAATCGATTGGCCGGCCGCGGGGCCTGTCGCGGCACTGACGGGCGGGGATAAACCCCGCGGTGCGCCCTCACCCAATCCCTTGCCCCGGCCGGAATTGCTGGACAACCGGCGGTTCTTGCGGGTACAATTCAGCGTCGACGTGGGATCGCGCCGCGAAAACCCGCCTTGCTTCCTTCCCCTTCTTCTTCAAAAGAGGTGCTTCCGTGAAGAACCACCGCGTGCGCCACACCCTGGTCGTTGCTGCTTTGTCCGTTGCGTTGTTTTCTGGAGCCGATTGGACCCGGCTCCGCGGTCCCCATGGGGCGGGCGTCTCGGGAGACCGGGGGCTGCCGGTGACCTGGAGCGCCACCGAGAACGTCGTCTGGAAGACCCCCCTGCCCGGCTTCGGCGCCTCCAGCCCAATCACGCTGGGAGAAAAGATCTTTCTGACCTGCTACAGCGGGTACGGTCTGGACCGGGACGACCCGGGCCGGCAGGAGGACCTCCTGCGTCACCTGGTGTGTATCGACCGGGCCAGCGGGAAGATCCTCTGGAACCGAACAGCCAAGTCCGGCCTGCCGGAGTCGGACTACGACGGGGGCCAGGTCAACCTGCACGGCTACGCCTCCGGCACCCCCGTGACCGACGGCAAGGCGGTCTACGCCTTCTTCGGCCGCT
Source organism: uncultured Planctomycetaceae bacterium (assembly GCA_964618095.1). GTDB lineage: Bacteria > Planctomycetota > Planctomycetia > Pirellulales > Thermoguttaceae > CAZUAM01. Next base: position 9,600 of record CAZUAM010000025.1, read on the forward strand.
CGGGCGCCTGGGCCTTTAGCCTCGACGGCGAGTTGCTCTGGAAAGTCAGCCTCGGCACCGGTACCCATCACTGGGGCTCCGGAACCTCGCCGATCCTGGCCGGCGACCTAGTGATCGTCAACGCCAGCATAGAAAGCCAGTCGCTGGTGGCGTTGAACAAGGCCACTGGCGAGAAAGCATGGCAGGCCAACGGAATCCGCCGCTCGTGGAGCACACCCCTGCTGGTCGAACTGGCCGACGGCAAACAGGAACTGGTCGTCAGCATGGAGAACAAGGTGTTGGGGCTGGACCCCGCCACCGGCAAGCAGCTTTGGCAGTGTGCCGGCGTAAGAGACTACGTCTGTCCCATGGTGATAGCCGACCCCGAGGCAGTTGTCTACATCAGCGGTGGCCGGTCGCCGCAAACCATGGCCATCCGGGCCGGCGGCCGCGGCGACGTGACCGATACCCACAAGCTGTGGGAACTCAGAAGAGCCACCAAGGTCCCCTCCCCGCTGTACCACGACGGCCTTCTCTATTGGGTCGGCAACAGAGGATTCGCCTGTTGCCTGGAGGCCGACACCGGCAAGGTGGTCTACCAACAGCGGCTGAAGATCTCCGGCCCCGGCGACAAGGTCTACGCCTCGGTGGTCCTGGCCGACGGCAGGCTGTACGCCGTCAGCCGCCAGGGCGGTACCCTGGTCCTGGCCGCCGGACGCCAGTTCAAAGAACTCGCCCGCAATGACCTCGGCGACGACAGCGTCTTCAACGCCACGCCGGTGGTCACCGGCGGTCAGTTGCTGTTGCGGAGCGATCGGTTCCTCTATTGCATCGGCAAGTAGTGGTCTGTCCACTTTGAATTGGGCAGTCGACAATAGCCGGCACACAACGTGTGCCGGGATCGCCCGGGCGGACATTTTCCCCGGCTACTGGCTGGCGGCTGACGGGCACCGAAGCTCAGCATCCGCCGCCGGCCGGCGTGGGAGCAGCCCCTTGCTGCCGTGCTTGCATGTGCCTTGCGGCCACGCTAACATGTTCCGCAGGGGCCCTAACCAAAAACGTGTTCTCTTTGCCCCAAGAATCCGCACACACTGGAGGAATCACCATGCTACGATCTACCGCTTCTTCTCTTGCCGCGGCGTTGATCCTCGCCGTGGCCTTCCTGTTCGGCGCTCAAGGCGCAAAGGCCGAGAAGGCGACCAGGCCCAACGTGCTGTTTATCGCCATCGACGATCTGAACGATTGGACCACCTTTCTGGGCGGATACCCGGGCGTCAAAACGCCCAACCTGGACCGGCTGGCCCGGCGGGGGACGTTCTTCACCGGGGCGTACTGCTCCGCGCCGGCCTGCAATCCGTCGCGGGCGAGTCTGCTGTGTGGCGTGCGGCCATCGACCTCGGGGGTTTACCATAATCCGAATCCCTGGCGAGTACAGTTGCCCGAGGCGGTCACGCTGCCGCAGCATTTCATGGCCCACGGTTACAAGGTCCACGGCGGGGGCAAGATCTTCCACGGCCGGTTCAAGGACCCGCGGTCCTGGCACGTCTATTTCTCCCGGCCCGGCGATCCGGCGCCCAAGGTCCGGCCGGCCAACGGCATCCCCAACACCGCACACTTCGACTGGGGACCGGTCGCGGTGGGCGACAGCGCCATGGGCGACACCCGGGTGACCGACTGGGGCGTGAAGTTCCTCGCCGGCAAGCACGACAAGCCGTTCTTCCTGGCCGTGGGCCTGTTTCGGCCGCACCTGCCCTGGTACGTGCCGAAGAAGTATTTCGACCAGTATCCGCTGGCCGACGTCAAGCTACCGAAGGTCAAAGAAGACGACCTGGACGACGTGCCGCCGATCGGCCGCCGGATGGCCCGGCCCCAGGGCGATCACGCCAAGGTGCTGAAATACAATCAATGGGGAAAGGCGGTGCAGGGCTACCTGGCCTCGATCACCTACACCGACGGACAGATCGGCCGCCTGCTCCGTGCCCTGGACAAGCGCCCGGACGCCGAGAACACGATCATCGTCCTCTGGGCCGACCACGGCTGGCACCTGGGCGAGAAGCTCCACTGGCGGAAGTTCACCCTCTGGGAAGAGGCCGGCCGCGTGCCCCTGGTGTTCGTGGTGCCCGGGCTGACCAAACCGGGCACCCGTTGCGAGCGGACCGTGAGTCTGCTGGACATCTATCCCACGCTGGCCGAGCTGTGCGGCCTGCCGGTGGGAGAGCACCTGGAGGGGAGAAGCATTAAGCCGCTGCTCGAAGACCCGGCCCTCCCCTGGGACCGACCGGTCGTGACCACCCACGGACGGAACAACCACTCGGTCCGCTCCGAGCGCTGGCGGCTGATCCGCTACAGCGACGCCACCGAGGAGCTCTACGACCACCAGAGCGATCCGATGGAGTGGACCAACCTGGCTGGCGACCCGAAACTGGCCGACGTCAAAAAGAAGCTGGCCGCCCGGCTGCCGGAGGTAAACGTGGAAGAAGGGCCGCGGGCGGGGAAAGCCCCTGCCAAAAAGAAAACCCGCCGCACACCGGCCAAATCCCGAAGACCGAAATCGTCTTCGAAGAAAGGAGAACCCGCATGAACAAGGCAAGAGTGTTGCCGATGGTCCTGGTCTTCACCGCCGGATTCGTGACCTCGCTCAACGCCGCCCAGTGGTACGCGGCGCCCCGCGGAAAGCCCGACGCCCAAGGCGCCAAGGACGCACCGTGGGACCTCGAGTCGGCCCTTTCCGGGCAGCAGAAGCTCGCCCCGGGCGACACGCTCTGGCTGCTCCCCGGCACCTACAAGTATCCCGATCGCAAGCTGGGCAGCGCCGGCTTCGTCGTCCGCCTGGCCGGCCGGCAGGACCGCCCGATCGAAGTCCGCGTCCTGCCCGGCGCTCGCGCCACGATCGACGGTGGACTCTCCGTCCAGCAGCCTTCCACCTGGCTGCGGATCCGGGACCTGGAGATCCTCGTCTCCGAGAACCTCTCGATGTCGCGAACGCTCGACGAGCCGGGCTCGCATCCTGGGAGCTACAACCGGCCCTGGGGCGGCCTGCACCTCCACGCCGGTGAGGGCTGCAAGTTCATCAACCTGGTGATCCACGACAACGCCCAGGGGATAAGCTGGTGGAAGGGCTCCACCGACAGCGAAGTCTACGGCTCGATCATCTACGACAACGGCTGGAAGGCCCCCGACCGCGGACACGGACACGCCGTCTATACCCAAAACCAGGACGGCACAAAGACCATCGCCGACTGCATCATGACCGGCGGATTTGGCTACACCATGCACGCCTACGGATCCTCCCGGGCATACGTCGACAACTACGTGGTGGAGGGAAACATCTGTTACGACGGGGGCCATTTTCTGATCGGTGGCGGGCGCCCCAGCCGCAACATCCGCGCCGCCGAGAACTGCCTCTACAACGTCAGCATGCAGATCGGATACTCCGCCCCCCACAACGAAGACTGCAACATCCGCGACAACCTGATCCTGGGCGGCCAGTTGCAGATCAACAAATACAAGAAGGTCGTCAAGGAGGGTAACTTGGTGCTGGGTAAGAATGACCCGCGACCGAAAGACGCGGACGCTCGAATCATATTGCGCCCCAATCGCTACGACCCCAACCGGGCCAACCTGGCCATTTTCAACTGGGCGAAGCGGCCTGCCGTCGACGTGGCGTCTGGCTCGTTCCTCAAGCCCGGTGACAAGTATCGCCTGATGAATCCCCGAGAGTTCTTCGGCGAGCCGGTCGTGGCCGGCACGTTCGACGGCAAGGCGATCCGCGTACCGGTAGCCGGCGAGTTTGCCGCCTTCGTGTTAGTCAAAGGACCCTCAGACTGAGCAAGGTTCCATGATTCAGCGAAAAAACCGTTTAGCCGCCGCGGCCACGCGGCGCAGCCCGGCGGCACGGCTGCAGAGGCTGAACCCGACCACGCCCCTCATGGTCTTCGTCACGCTTCTCGGCTTGATCCCCGTGACAACGGCCGCCGAAACGGAACTCCCCGACGCCAAACCGGTGCCCGCCGTCGAGGTGATCCCGCTGCCTTACGACCAGGCCTCGTTCCGGCACCTCGACCGCGAGCTGACCCGCTACCACTTCGGCCCCGCGCTGAGGCGCCCCTTCTGGTACCCGATCCTCGGTCCGGCCGGCCGGTCGCTTACCCGGATGGGCCATCCCCGCGACCCGCACACCCACAGCCACCACAACTCGGTCTGGATCTCCCACGCCAACCTGGGCGGCGTCAACTTCTGGGCCGACCACGGCCGGGACCTCGGGCGGATCGTCCACCGCTTGGTGAAGCAGTACGAAGACGGCAACCGCTCCGCCTGGATGCTCAGCCTGGGGGCCTGGCAAGACGCCCAAGGCAAGGTGCTTCTGAACGAATGGCGCCGCTGCGAAGTCGAGTTGCTGGGACCCCACGATTGGCTGATGCTGATCGACCTCCACCTGGAAGCCCCGCCGACCGGCCCGGTCACGTTCGGCCAAACCCCCTTCGGCCTGATCGGCGTGCGGATGGCCAAGACGATCGGGGTCCACGACGGCGGCGGACGGATCCTCAACTCCGAGGGACAGATCAACGAAAAGCAGGTCTTTCGCAAGCCGGCCCGCTGGGTCGACTACAGCGGCCCGCTGACCAACCGGCTCCGCGGCGGCATCAGCCTGATGGACCACCCGCAAAACCCCGGCCACCCCACCCCCTTCCACGTCCGAGGCGACGGCTGGATGGGCCCCTGCCTGACGCGCAAGCACCCCCTGACCAACCACCCGGCGAAGCCCCTCCGGCGCCGCGACGGGCGGTGGGCGCACGCCGGCGTGCCCAAACCGGAACAAATCGAAAAGCAGTGGCAGGCATTCATCCGCCGCGAACTCCCGGCGCCACTACGAGAATAAGACGTAGGTGATGCTTACTGCCTATCCAAAAACCTCCTCCCCTCGCCCCGCTTGCGGGGAGAGGGGGCGGGGGTGAGGGGTTTTCGGATAGGCTCTTTGGATATCGCCACTACTCCGGCCAGACCCGAATAACGCGGCTCGGTGCCCGGTGTGACATCCTAAAGCCTGGCGCGGAACAGCGCTGCGGGGTATGCCGGGTAGAGCATTGATGCGGGCCGAATATGCCCTGGACCGCGTGACCGGGCCGTGGGAATCCGACCAACTGCGAGGAAACCCCCAATGATTGGTGCGCCCTTGCGAACGGCGATGACGCGGACACGGACTGACCAACCAAGGAACTGGCCTGAGGCCGTGACACGGGCGCCCTTCCATGCTAGAATTGGAGAAACGCTCGGTGTCCTTCTGATGTCTGGACATGGGACAGATGGGAATCCGTGGTCAAGGAGTCAACAATGCACTGGCGATCATGCGGCCGGGGATTCTTGCCGGCCGGCCTTCTGATTTTGCTTACGGGGTCAGCAACCGTGTGGGCCGGCGATCGGCCGCAATGGGGACAGCGTCACTCGCGAAACATGGTATCGGCCGAGACGGGCCTGCCCGACCGCTTCGACCCGGAAACGGGCAAGAATATCAAGTGGTCCGTCCCGCTGGGCTCGCAGTGCTACTCCACGCCCGTGGTGGCCGGGGGCAAAGTGCTGATCGGCACCAACAACAGCGACCCCCGCGATCCGCGGCACCGCGGCGACCGCGGCGTGCTGATGTGCTTCGATGAAGCCGACGGCAGTCTCGCTTGGCAGCTCGTGGTGCCCAAGCTCGAAGGCGACGCCTTGCTCGACTGGCCCCAGGCAGGCATCTGCTCGCCGGCAACCGTGGAAGGAGACCGCGTGTACACGGTGACCAATCGGGACGAGGTGGTGTGTCTGGACCTGGACGGACTGGCCAACGGTAACGACGGCCCCTTCCGCGACGAAGGCCGCCACATGGCCCCGCAGGACCAGCCGCCCATGCAGCCCGGCCCGCTGGATGCCGACGTCCTCTGGCTTTTGGATCTGCGAACCGCCGCCGGAGTCCGCCCTCACGACTCGGCCCATAGCTCGATCCTCCTGGACGGGCCGTATCTGTACGTGAACACGAGCAACGGACTCAACAGCAGGCATACGGCGGTCGAGAAGCCCGACGCCCCCAGCCTGGTCGTCGTGGACAAGGCCACCGGCCGGCTGGTTGCGCAGGAAGGCGAGCGGATCAGCACGCGGATCTTCCACTGCACGTGGTCCTCGCCGGCGCTGGGCGAGGTGGGCGGCCGGCGGTTGGTCTTCTTCGGCGGCGGCGACGGGGTGGTCTATGCGTTCGATGCACTCACGCCCACGGAGCGCCCAGTTGCACAACGTGCCCAGCCCGGCTCTTTACCAAGCAGTGGGGGAGCCGGACCATCGGCCAGCCAAGTCGATCTGCTCCGGCTCGCCTGGCGGTTCGATTGCGACCCCACGGCGCCCAAGGAGAACATCCATCGCTACATCCGCAACCGCCGCGAGAGCCCCAGCAACATCAAGAGCATGCCGGTGTTCCACAGGGATGTCAACGCCGGCGGCCGGATCTACGTGACCGTGGGCGGCGACATCTGGTGGGGCAAGCACGAGGCGTGGCTGAAGTGCATCGATGCGACGGGGACGGGCGACATCACCGAAACCGGCCTGTTGTGGTCCTATCCGGTCGAGCGCCACTGCTGCTCGACGCCCTCGATCCACGACGGCCTGGCCTACGTGGCCGATTGCGGCGGCAAGGTGCATTGCGTCGACGCGCAAACCGGCCGCCCCTATTGGGTCCACGACGCCGGCCGCGAGATTTGGGCCTCCACCCTGGTGGCCGACGACAAGCTCTACATCGGCACCCGACGCGGCGACTTCTGGGTCCTGGCCGCCGGGCGGCAGAAGCGGGTCCTCAGCTCGATCCGGCTCGACGACCCGATCATCAGCACCCCCGTGGCCGCAGGCGGCACCCTCTACGTCGGCACCATGACGCGGCTGTACGCGTTGCAGAAAGGGGTACAAGGCAGCAACCGACGCTGACGCCGTCCGTGAGCACGCAACCAGGCGCGGAGTTCGCTCCCGTCCCCCGGGCCGTGCTGTTCGGCACGTACCGAGTCCTCATGCCCCGCAGCTCAGGCCTGGACGCTGCCGTCCTTCTTCCGGCGCCCGACGCCGCGCCAATACCCTGCGGTGGCGCAGCAGGCACCGGGCCCGTTGGCCCGTAGACTGGCAGAGGTATCAGGATTCAAACATTGGAGCTGCTTGCAGCCGTCTCGTAGAAACGAATGCGTTCCTCCGCCGACATTTCTCTCGTTTGCAGATGGTGCATGAGCCGAACAAAGTGGACCTGCTGCATCACCTCATCGTCAGGAAACTCCCGGTGAACCTCTTCCGACAGCTTCTGCTTCTCGGATTCTGATAGGACTCTCACGGCAAATCACTCCTACAACTCGGGCGGCGCGACAATCTCGATCGGCTCATGCCCCATCAACGCATTGACCAGGTTGACCTCCCGCCTCGTGTTCACTCGAACCAGGTGAGCGAAATTCCAGCTCGCAAAGTAGGGAATCCCGTGGATCACTGCGACGGCAACGTGGTTGGCGTCGGCGACGTACTTCTCGGGGAAAATCCCCCTCCTCACGTACTCCTCCGCAAGGATGTCCGCCCGGGGATCGAATCTCAAGATCTCAAGGCCGCTGACGAGATCCTGCATTTCCTGCCGCCGTTTGTCGTTGGGCGTATCACGGATCTCTGCAAGCACGATTGTCGAGATCACGGGGGCAAAATCTGTCAACCTCTCGGCCCAGAACTGCCTCGTGAGTCGTTGACGGTCCGGAGCCCGCTCGTCGAAATAGGCACTGGGGACCGTGGTATCCAGATAGACCTTTGGCTTCACGTTCTATCTCCATCCGGGCTCACAAGGCGTCAATGCTGCGGGCTAAGGGCCTGCAGCTCACCTGGGCGGCCGGCCCGGCCCGACCACACCATCAGCATCCCGCCCTGTGGCCGACCGGGTCAGGTGGAGCGATGCGTTAGCCCCCGTTCAAACCCACGGTGTAAGATAGAATGCCTCGAACATCAGCTCCACAGCTCGCCTAGCCTCCATTTCTAGTTCGTCCCGACTTCCCCACTGCTGATCCACCGTTATACCGGGGCTGTCCGCGTCGACATGGATAAGCGAGTTCCTCCTTTGGCGGAGTTCTTGAAGCTTGGGGTTCGCCCCAGCTGCATCGAGAACGTCTCTGGTGTTGCCCCTGAAGCCGGGAACCTCGGCTTCGCGCAGTGCCGCGTCAACGACTGCCATGGCAAGCACGATTACGGCTCCCCACGCGCCAGCACAAAACACGGCCTGTACGTCCGCTGTAAGCGCACACGCCTGCTCGCTCACGAGGTAGCTGCCGTCGCCGCGCACTTGCTCCTCGACCGCCTCGAACCAGCCGCGGCGCTCATCCCACAGTTCGCGAGAGGGGTGTTGCAGGTGGTCCATGGTCAACGAGGGCCAACTCACGGTTTAGTTTGATTTCCACCCGTGGCAGTATACGCCCGGCCAACTTGCAGTTCAAGCAGCGATCCATCGATTTCAGCTACACCTTCATCCTTCTGTCGCGTGGCGTCCGTAACACGTTGCGCCTACAAGACTTGTGGCCATCCCGCGCGACTGCTGCGTGCGCTCTGTCGCGGAGGTCGCGATTCCGGCGCGGCAATTGACACCGGCTTGTTCCTGTGTAGTGTGAAGATTGTGCCAACGCTAGATAATCATACATCTCTCGCATCGGTGAACCCCAGGGCGGGTTTCCGCGGTTTCCTCCTCCGCAAGAACGTAGTACTCGAAGCGAGCGTCAAGTTGTACGTTCACTGGTTCAATCGGTTTCGGCCCCGTGAAAGGAGTGTTCGGCGTGGAGTTCCGAAGATTCCAGCCGGCGATCTTCCAGTTCCTCGAGGAGCTGGCCGACAACAACAACCGGCCGTGGTTCCAGGAAAACAAGGGGCGGTATGAACGCGAGGTGCTGGAGCCTTGCCTGGCCTTCATTCGGGCGTTCGGGCCGCGGCTGAAGAGGATCTCTCCGTATTTCGTGGCCAGCGACCGGCGGATCGGCGGCTCGCTGATGCGGGTCTACCGCGACACGCGATTCTCCAAGGACAAGACGCCGTACAAGACCAACGTCGGGATCCAGTTTCGGCACGAGTTCGGCCGGGACGTGCACGCCCCCGGGTTCTACGTCCATGTGGCCCCGGACGAGTGCTTCTTGGCGCTGGGCGTGTGGCGTCCGGACCGCAATTCGCTCCGTCGGATCCGACAAGCGATCGTGGACGAGGGGGGCCGCTGGCGACGGGCAACGCGCGACAAGAAGTTTCGCCGGCACTTCGAGTTGGCCGGCGACGGCCTGAAACGCCCACCCCGCGGCTTCCCGGCCGATCATCCGCTGATCGAGGATCTGAAACGGACGGATTTCATCGGGCTCTGCCAGCTCGGCGAACACAACGTGCTCGACGGAGCGTTTCCCGACGGCGTAGCGGCACGCTTCGGCGCCGGCCGGCCGCTGATGCGCTTTCTGTGCGGGGCACTCGAGGTGCCCTTCTGAGGCGATCACGTCGCCCGGTTCTCTCCGGAGGATGGGGAGCCGTCGCTGCCGTCAACACGCGAGGAACTGCCGCCGCGAGACGGTCTTCTTTCGATGTTGCACTCGACCAAGTTCGCCGGGCATTCGCTTTGTCCTCCAGTCGTCTGATTCACGCACCTCCCGGACATGGCCCCGCCTTCGCCGACACCCATTATCCCGCGGACCCACGGGGAACGTCCATCGCCTCCAACGTCAGGATGGCATCTTCCCAACCCTCGGGTGTCGAGAAGGACCTCACGCCGGTATTTGAATACTGTCCAACGGGGACCGAATTCCCGGTCTTCGGGTCGACCCAGAAAACCTTTGCCTTGGCTGCCGCACTGATCTTGCTCATGTCGATGGAGAAGGAAGTCGGGGCGGCCAGATAGACCATGACCCATTTGCCGTCTTTATGGCGGGCCGCCAGGTTCAGCACCTCTCCACCGGTTCGGCCGCCGGCCGTGAGAACAGACTGGTCGGGAACGAGGTACCACCACTCGTCTCGGGCCAGGAAGATCTTTTTTAGGACGCCCATCTGCACGGCGCCGGGTGCATCCAGGGCCTTCTTCCACGTCGGCAGCACACGCCAACTGTCGTTATGCCCATAGGTGTGGTGGCCTCCGGTGAGGTAGGAATAATAAGCCTGCCGGCGAATCCACAGGGGAGTAACCTCGAATCCGTATTCGGAGCCTGCCTCGTAGGCGCCTTCCGCCATCAGAACGGGCTTGACGGGCTTGAGATTATAGTCCTTGGTCACCATGGGGTAGATCAGCTTGACACGGTTCCAGGTCTGCATCGAGTTGAAATCCAGCCAGCCCTCCGTGTGGATGAAGCTGGAGGAGTATGGTGCGGGATCCGGTTTGAAAGTGATCAGGTGACGGCCCCCGTCTCCTTCGTGCAGCCCAGCGGCCAATTCGCGTAGAACGGGGACAAACTCCTTCCTTGCCTCGGGCGTCATCGACCAGACGATATTCGGCACGTCCTTGTACCGCCCCGCCAGCCACTTCGCCCAACCTCGGGCGTTTTCCCGCGTGATGCACTTCCGGTACCGTTGATGATAGAGGGTCACCGAAAACACCAGGTTGTTGTCGCGTGCAATCCGGATCACCGAATCCACGTTCTTGAAATACGCCTCGTTTGGCGTGAGAGGATTGTCGTTGATCCAGGGCTTCTGTCCGTGGACGTTAGGCCGGGTGCCGTCACCAACACCCATCAGCATGGCCTGGACGAAGACGAATCCCTTGTCTTCGGTCTTCTCGAGAATGGTCCTGGCTTCGTCCAGCGTATACTCCCGAAAGATCTGCCATTGCGTGGTACCCAACCAGAAGACGGGTTTGCCCTTCTGGTCGACAAAGTACCTTTTGTTCTTGCTGACCTTGACGGGAAGAACCGCCTGCTCGGCCAGGGCACTCGCTCCAAACAGGAACGACGCCAGCAACAGAACGCCTCTCATAACGGTTGTCTTCATTTTCTCTTACCTCCTCCAGTAGATATCTTGATACGGCTTGCAGCCACGGCCAAACAGTCCATTCTCAACGTCCGCTCCAAGTGCGCCGAGGTCTCTGGGCAAGAGTGTAAACCCGTTGGCGATCAATCCCCACCTGGAGAACTCAGCAGCAGCGGGGCACCTGTTCCCGTTGGCAGCATACCAAGAATACCTCGCAGCCGCCAGCCCTTAACGTCCCATCGCGACCGAGCACAGGCGCTCCGCGTGATGGAGAATCCGCCGGCCGGAATGATAACAACGGGTCTCTATTCGGGCTGGCGGGCGAATTTCAGTTCGCCGTCCGGATCGCCGGGCCGCAGGGCGAATCCCCAGCCGCCGAGGTGGTTGACGCACTTCACCAGCACTTTGTTCCAGCCCTGCTTCAACTTGAGCGTGCAGAAGTAACGGTCGCGCCAGGGATGGCTCCAGGTGTTTCGGTCGAAAACCACTTTGTCGTTGACCCAAATCCTCAGCCCGTCGTCCTTGGTGATAAACAGGGCGATGCGGCGATCGTCGGGGCTGTGGACGTACGTCAGGCCATAGGCGACCATCCAGGCGCCGCCGGCCAGTCCTACAAAATCGCCTCGCACCTCCCGCCAGCGCGCCTCGCGCCCGTCCGGCAGTCGATAGGCGGCCGCCAGCTCCTGGGACTTTTCGGGCGGGTCGGATTGCTCCCAGCCGCCCTCTTTCGGACAAGGCCAGTTGCCGGCAACCGACCACTGGTCGATCGACCGGGAGTGAGGACGCAACTGCACGGCGACCAGCCCCACCGAGAGTTCGTCCGCGGCGGGACCGCTGGGGGCGGCCTGGTGGTCGGCTTTCGCCCGGGCCAATTTCAGCGTCAGCTTGTGCCGGCCGCCCCCAAGTCGTACTCGCCCCAGGTCGGTGGCGAACCAGGGCGTGAAGGCGGGCTTGCCGGCAGGGACCTCGCCCAGCGGCTTACCGTCCAACGACACGCGCAGCAGGCCGTAGTCCGGCCCGCCGGTGACGAACAATTGCAGGGTAAACTCATCCTCGCCGGGGACGTTCAAGGACACCTCGACCTGCTGGCCCACACGCCCTCGCCCAAACAGTACCGCGTCGGCGCTCGAGTACCCGGGATCCAAGTCGGGAAAGGCACGCTTCACCAGCGGTCTTCCTTCCAGCTCGGGGACCCCAGCCAGCTCGCAGCAAAGATAGACCGGTGCCGGGGGCAGTGCCGTCTTGGGCAGTCGGCTGGCCAGGGGCGGCAGCGGCGGCTGAGCCGTGGGCTGATCGAGATAGTAATAGCCCACCGACTGGTAATCCGCGGGCACGTCGCTCACCCCCCCGTGCTCCAGGTCGAGGCGAAGGCTTTTCTGGAAGCTGATGAAATCCAAAATGTGCCAGCGGTAGGCGCAGACCCGCCCGATGCCCCAATCGAGAAAGGTCAGTCCACCGTGCGGCCGGGCCATGGCAGCCTTGTTCGGCGCGTTCCAGAAGTAGGCCCCGTTGAAATAGTCCTCGGTCCCGGTCCCCAGCCAGCGGCTGGGATAGCTTTCACCGTCAACGTAGATCTTCTCGTCGCCCTCCAGGAAGAAAATGCCTTGGGCCCCGCGGGCGTTTTGCATGGTGACGTTTGTGCCCACCAGCTTCCCAGGGCCACGCACGTCGAGAATGCGATAGTCTTGGCGCAAGGGAATATCATGGTTTTCGACGTAGCGGGCATGGAAGTAACCGGCGCTGGCCGCTTGAGGACGGCGAAAGTAACCAACCTTGCAGTGCGCGAGCTCGACGCGCTCCGCGGTCTGATTACGCAGGGTCACCACGGCAAGCTTTCGAAACGGCATCGGCCAGTAGGCGTAGTAGCCCTGCTCGGTCATCCCGGTGGGCAAGCTTTGGAAACGCCGGTCGCCGCAACCGCTGCCGAAGAAGTCCCCCACGGGAACCCGCACGCAGACGTTGTCCTCCTCCTCGAAAGCGATCTCCAAAACTACGCCCCGGAGCAGGTTGGGCGACGGCTCAGCCAGCCTGAGGGCGATCGTCCCGATCAATCCTTCGCCCTTCAGATGAATTTGTCGCGCCTCGCCCGGGCCAATCGTCAGACCCGCCAGCGCCTGGAACTGCTCTCCCTGCGTGGATCCCGGCCGGCCGGGAATCCGTTTAAGCTCTGCTGCCCCCCGCTCGATTACCTTGCGGTGCTTTTGGGCAAGCTCGAAGCTGAAGCTCTCCACGGCGGTGGCCGACGGAAGCCTGTGATAGTCCACGTGATAGAACATCACGTTGCGGCCGACGATCTTCAAGTGCTTTGCAAACGGGATCGGCACGTAACACAGGTTGCACGGCCCTTCGCCCCCGCCGCGGCCGCTTTCGAACGTTACCGACAACGGCGGTACAAACGGCCAGCGACTGCCTTTGTCGCCGAATAGCTCGGGCATGGAAAGATCGATTCGCGGCGTTTCCTCGTGGTCGAAATAGAAGCGGAGCCGGCAGTCGTCCGACATCTGTCTGCCCACCACGCCCGTGCTCCAGAGCCGGTAGACCACGCCCGGCCCGTCCACGTCGGTTAGTACCTGGTCGCCGTTGGGCTCCACCCGGATAAAGTTGCCCGCGTCCTGATTGATGTCGTCCCGGTGGTAGCTCGAGTCCTGAAAGGCCGGCCAGTCGACCAGCAGCGGTAGCTT
>CAZUAM010000026.1:0-23056 GCA_964618095.1 uncultured Planctomycetaceae bacterium
ATTGCCTCGCGACCTCGGGGGCCGAGGTCGAGTGTCCACTGGTTGACGTACATTTCGACGAACCGGTCGGCCATGGCCCGATCCAGGCCGCGGCCGAACCCCAGTGCGTAGCTGAGCGCCTCTGCACGGTGCTCGAGGCCGTAGCGGATGCTCTCTTCGAGCAGCCGGTGCACGTCCCGGATGGTCTCCTGAGAGAGGTCCTTGCGGACGGCGTTGGCCCCCAACGGGAGCGGCAAGCCCGTCTGGTCGAACCACCACCGGCCCGTATCGAGCACCAACGAGAGGTCCTGCTCGGCGTAGGTGAGCTGGCCCTCGTGGATGATCAACCCGGCGTCGATCGGCTGCCCTTGGTGACTGCCGGCGGCCACGGCGTCGAGGATCCGGTCGAACGGGACGACGACCTCGCGGAAGTCCGCCCCCAGGCACATCCTCAATACAAGGTAGGCGGTGGTGAGCGTGCCGGGTACGGCGATGGTGCTCCGGGCCAGGTCCTCCAGCGGGCGGGCAGATCGGGCCACCAGCATCGGGCCGTAGCGCTCGCCAACGCTGGCCCCGCAGGTGCACAGCAGATAGCGATCCCTGAGGTGGGCGTAGGCGTGGAGGCTCAGGGCGGTAAGTTCCAACTCGCCGGAGAACGCCCGGCGGTTGAGCGTCTCGATGTCGACCAGCTCGTGCTCGAACCGGTACCTGCCCGTGTCGATCTTCTCATTGGCCAGGGCATAGAACATGAAGGCGTCGTCCGCGTCAGGACTGTGGCCGACGCGGATCAGCAGCCGGGGGTCGTCCATGGGTTCTCTCTCCGAAGTGGTACCGGAGGGTGAGGATACCGCGCGCGAGCGGCAGCAGCGCAACTGTCGTACCTTAGGATCGGCGAAAGAATAACTTGATCAATTCCGGGTGGCTGTGGTCGAGCGGAGCGAGCCCACAGTCCCGCGAATTCCGGGGGCTCGCCGACCAACGCTTCGCGTCGGTGCCCGTCGACCCCGGCCACCCCGAGGGAAAACTGTCAACTTGTTTCTTCGCGGGGCCTTAGGGCAACTGAACGAGGCTCAGGCCTCCAGGGAGAGGCCGGAGGCGGCCTGATCGTCCAGTGCATCCGAATCCAGCGACCGGTGAGGAAGCGGAGTCCTCTGGGCGTCAGCAGGCGGCCCGGCGACGGGTTGCTCGGAGAGCCTGACCGTGGGGCCTTCGCCATCGGGCGCCTTGCGGCTGCCAAGCTGCTCGCAGACCTGACGCCAGCTCTCCCGCTCAACTTCCAACACCCGAAGTGCGTCATCCAGCTTCTTCTCGCTTCGCTCGTGGTTGGCCTCCATGAGGTTGCGAAACACGAACAGGTAGACCGAGGCCACCCTCTTGACCAGGTCGGCGTCGGCCTCGTGGTTCAGACTGGCAAGCAGCTCGCCGACGACCTGCTGGGCATGGATCAGGGCCTCACAGGCCTGATCATCTTCCCCGGCTTGCCACTTTTCGCGGGCGCGCTCCGCGGAGCGGATGGCCGCCTCGATCAACATCAACTGGAGCCTTTGCGGGGTGGCGGTCATCACGTCGGTGACCAGGTAGTTTTCGCGGGCCGAAGATTGCATGAGCCGTTCCTTGCGCTAAGAGAGGTGGCGTTCTACTTATTCTACCGGAGCTCGACTTGCCGGCTTGCTCCGTTTACTCTTCGTTGCGGCTGGTCAACGGGGTCAACGGCCGGATCATTTCCAGGCTCGAGAGACTGCTCTGCATGTTTGCGATGGCGAGCTCCATCCGGTAGAAGTCCAGCAGCAATCGGTCGCGCTGCACGTTGAGCCGCTGGTTCAAGAACTCGATGCGTTCCTGGTTTCTGTCGATCTTGTCTCTGAGCGTGTTCAGCCGATGGCTAAGCAGCGAGGCGTCCACGCCGCCGAGCTCCTCGATTAGCCTGTCGAACTTGGCCGAGACGCCGAACCCGGCGGTGGTGAAAAACTGCTCGACCGCCTGGGGGTCGGCGGCATACTTGGCCTTGAGTTTCGAGTCGTCGAATGTCAGCGTGCCGTCGCCGTTCAGTAGGACTCCCACCTCGGCCAGCGAGCGGATGGGCCCGGCCGCGGCAAACGTCCCGCTTAAGAGATACGACAGTTCGCTATCCAGCCGCAAGGCCACCAGGTCGCCGGTGAGAACCGACCTGGTGTCCGTTTCCGGGTCGTACGCGGTCAGTTTGGCGAGCTTCTCCCGAAACTGGTTGTAGTTGTCGACCATGGTCTGCACGTTGGCGACCAGGTCGACGTCGCTGGTGCTGACGGTCACCGTCACCGGGTCGGTCGAAGTCTGCTTGATTTCCAGGGTCACGCCCGACAAGACGTTGGCGAACGTATTGGAGGCCGACGAGATGAGGACGTTCGTGCCAGCGGCGCTCGGGGGGCCGAAGGCGAGCAGTGCGTCCCGGGCCCGCACCGTCTCCTGCAACGAGAAGCCCAGTTGGGAGGTGTCGACGACCAACTGTCCGGCCTTTCCCGTCCGTTCGCTCATCAGCGCCAGGCGCACCGGCATGCTCGACCCGTCAAGCAGCGTCATGGCCGTCACGCCGGGGTCCAGCTCGTTGATTGCCTGCCGCAGGTCCTCGAGCGAATCGTCCTCGTTCAGATCGATGGTGTAGGTGGTCGTGCCGTCGATCGCCTGGGTGGGCTGTCCCTCGAGGTCGATTTCGACTGCGGGGGCGAGCAAGTGGAGATCGGCCGCCGTGGTGGTGTTACCCTCCTCGACGCTGAGGTCTCCGGAACCGTAGCCGGTATCCCTGATCAGGATGCCGTCGCCGGTGGAGTTCAGTTCCGCGAGGATATGCAAACCGAGCCGGTTGATCTCGCGGATCACGTCGCCGACGGTTTCCGCGTCCTTGTTTCCCAGGTCCAGCGTGGCCCGCTGGCCGTGGGTGTCGATGATGGTGAGCGTGCCCCGGGCGACGCCGGCCCCGCCGTTAAGGTCGTCGAGCCTGGTGTTGAAGGCCACGACTTGCAGGTGCAGGTCTCCGCTGTTGACGCTGAGCACGTCGTCGTTGACGGCAATTCCCAGCTTGTCGGCGGTGGCGGTTGCGTCGGCGTTGGCCACGATCAGGTTGCCGGCCGAGGCCCCGGTGGTGTCGACCAGCTCGATGCCGTTGCGTGCCTGGTTTACCTGGGCGGTGATTCTCAGCGGGGTTGGTTCGGCCGTTTGGCAAGCGAGGTTGATAGCGTTAACGACGTCTTCGAGCGTTTCGCTGCCGGAGAGATCGACCGTGCCGGAAGCGCCGCTGCGATCCGTCAGCTCCAGCAAGCCCAACTGCCCGAACCCCTGCCCGCCACTGAGGCTCGACAGCAGAACCGTGCCGGTCCCGGCCAGGATGCGGTGTCCGACAATCGCGCCGTTGACCGCCTGGCCGTCGAGCCCCAGATCGGCCAGTGCCTCCGATTCGTACAGCGCCTGCACCTGGAAGCTTCCCCCGCCCTCGGTCAAGTCGCTAAGCACCAGCCGGTCGCCATCGGGGCCGATTTCGACTTTGAGCTTGCCGGGCTCCGCCGCGTTGATTGCCTCGAGGATCTCACCGAGGGTGAATTCTTCGTCGACTTCGGCGCCGGTGCAGGGCGAAAGGTCGATGCTGCCCGTGGTGCCGTCGCGGAGCTCGTACTGGATGTCGTCCATCACGCGATCAGTGCGCAGCCCGCCGCCGTCGTTGAGCACGTCGAGGCCCATCTGACCGTAGAGCCTGATCATGTCCCGACCGTCGGCCAGGTCGGCGGCCAGGTTGACGTTGGCCAATCCCAGCGAAGCGGCGGTGGTACCCCCGCCGACCTCCTGTACCCTGAGATTCGAGACGGTCTGGCCGGTGTGGTCGATCAACCGCAGCCCGTCGCCCCGGGCAACGGCCGTGACGTTGATCGTGGAATTCCCGCCGATCGCCTCCAACACGTCCCCGACGGTCTGAACGGTCGTGAGATCGATCTCGGCGCTGGCACCGCTGCGATCGGTAATGCGGATCTTCCCGCGGGTCACTCCCTGGCCGCCGTCGAACAGCTCCAGCGGCGTACCCCGCTCGACGTCGTCGCCGAAGCGAAACGTTAGCTTGCCACCGCCAATCGGATCGGTGGCCGTCTCGAATCCCGAGCTGAGCAGTTGCTGGCTCTGGGCAACTCGCAGTGGGGTGAACTGGTAGCTTCCCTTGGGTGGATTGCCGGTAAGAGAAACCGACAAAGTGTCCGGATCGCTGCTGACGGCTTTCCGCTGGTCGTAGAGGTCGTGCTTGCCGAGGCTCTTCAGCACGTACTGTACCGACGCCAGCACGCCGGTCAGCTCGGTGACCGCAAGACGCTCCTCTTGGAGCTTGGCGGTCCGTTCCATGAGCAAATCGCGGGGCCTGGCCGCCAGTGCGGTGAGGCTGTCGACGATCTCGCCGATGGGCATCCCGGTGATCAGCCCGATATTGGTTTGGATCCGACCCATGGGAACCTCGGCGCGCACTGGTAGGGCGGACAGCCTACCCGGTCAGATCGAACATCGTCCGGCAACCGGGGCAAGGTTTAGCGATTTTTTGCGTGGCACGGGGACTGCCTGGGAAGTTGCGGGGAGGATCGTCGCGGACGTCGGGATTTCGCTGCTGTTTTGCCCGGCAAACCCGAAAAAGAACGGCCCGCCCCGAATTGCAGGGCGGGCCGTGGTGGTTTTCGCGGTTTCGTGCGCGTTATGGCTACCGCAGCAGGGCCAGCACGTTCTGCGGGTTGCTGTTGGCAATGGTCAACACCGAGATGCCGGACTGTACCAGGATCTGGGCCCGGGTCAGGGCGGCGGTCTCGGCCGCGAAGTCGGCGTCGCGGATTTGGCTTTCCGCGCCGACCAGGTTCTCCAGCGTGTCGTTCAGGGAGTTGATGTTGGTATCGAGCGTCGTCTTCTGCAACGCACCAAGGCGACCGCGGAGTGAGCTGACCTTGCTGATCACTTCGTCCACGATCTTGGCGGCCCTGGTGGTGTCGGAGGTTAACGCAGCCGACTGGCCGGAGCCCAACTCGTAGAGCCGTCCCGTGTCGCCGCGGAGTTGAGCGGCGTTAACGCTTTGGATCCCCAGGCGGGCCTGCTGGGTCGCCACCACGTCCGGACCGAGCTGGAACAGCGCGCCGCCGCTGTCGATCGTGAAGCTGATCGTCTTCTCCGCGCCGGCGGCGATGGTGGCCTCCAGGCCGAGCATGGCCGTGCTGAGCGTGAGCGTGTTTCCGTCGCCCAGGGTCGCCGAGCCGTTGACCGAGGCGTCGATGTCGGTTCCGGTGTCGCGGGTACCGGCGGATCCGTCCACCTTGAGGCTCGCGCCGAAGTTGCCGCTGGAGCCCTCGCTGACGACGTCCACGTCGATCAGCGCGGAGGAGCCATAGTTGCTGGACGAGAACACGAGCGTCCATAAGGTGTCGTCGCCCGAGCCGTCGGCGACCGAGGCGGTCATGCCGAGCGTGTCGGAGATCGCGTTGACGGCCGAGGCGATCTGGGCCATCGTGGTTCCCTCCCCGAAGTTGAGGAACTCGGAGCCGGTCTCCCCGGTCAACTGCATCACCAAGCTGTCCATCAACCCGCCGCCGGCGCTGAAGCCCGTGTCGCCGGTTGGGCTGATGAACTCACCGATCCCGCTGTAAATGGCGTCGGCGGCATTTGCTACCGTTCCGGCGGTGCCCGTCAATTCACCCACGGCGCCGGTGGCAAGTTCGATTTCGGCGATGATGTCGTCCAGCGTGTGTTGCGCGTTCTCTTTCATCGTGATGACGAGCGTGCTCCCGTCGGTCAGCTCCGTCCACACGGCGTCTATGCCCGCAACGGCGCTGGTGGCGAAGCTGATCTCCATGTTGTTGAACTTGGTCCCCTCGTAGCCGGTAGCGGCACTGACGTTGACCGTCTGGGCGGCCATCGGCGTGATTGTCAAGTCCTCTCCTTCCACAATAGCGCCGGCCTTTCCCTCCTCCGCGTGGATCAGCGCGCCCACGGTGGGATGGGCGTTGATCAACGTGGCAAGTTCGTCAACGTCGGCTGGTCCGCCCAGTCCAGTATCGACGTTGATGGTGATCGTGCCGCCGGCTTCGGACATGGTGGTGTCATCGGTGATTGGGTCGTCAACATCCGCCAAGGTCATCACGATGTTATACTGGGTCCCGGTTTGCGAATAGAGATTGATTACGCCAGTGCTGGCCGTGAAAGTGTGGGCGAGGCTGTATCCAAACGTCAGGTCGGCGTTGGCCAACCTATCGGGGGTGGCGCCGTCCATTTTGATCTCGGCCTTGGTGGCGGCCTGGTCGACGCGGATGTCCACATTCATGGAGTCGCTGGCCCCAAGGTTCGCCTGGCTGATCTGCATGTCGGTGATGTCGCTGAAGTTGGTGCCGGGCGTGGTTTGGAAGTCGAGGCTGCCGTCGAGCAGCTTCCGGCCCTGAAAACTGGTCGTTTGGGCGATCCGGTTAAGGGCTTCCAGGGAGGCATCGATCTGCAACTGGTTGGCTGCAATCTGGTCCTCGCTCATCGCCCCTTTGTTCGCCGCTTCGGTGACCAGGCCGCGGATGTCGTTCAACAGCGAGCTGACCTGACCCAACGCACTGTCGGCGGTGGCGATAACTTGGTTGGCTCGCTGGCTGTTGGTGATGGCCCGCTCGACACTGACAATGTCGCTGCGGAGCATTTCGCTGGCAATCAACCCGGCGGGGTCGTCTTTGCCGACGTTGATTCGCAGGCCGGTGCTCAGACGCGTCAGCGCCTGTTGTAGGGAAACGTTGGACCGCGCCAGGGACTTCTGGGCGGTAAGAGAACTGACGTTTGTGTTGATTCGAGTCATGCCAAAAACCCCTCCGTTAAAGGACTATGCCCCAGCTTCACGGGACGGCAGAGAGACGCCGGCGTTTGCGTTGTTTTGGGTCCCGCCGGGCACCCCTCTTCCCAAGGATTCTGCCCCAGGTTAACTGGACCACGGAGAGGTCACGACTCCGGACCAGCTTTGCTGCTTTCCGCCCGATGGTTTGCGGCGGCTGGCAGCAGGTAGGTTTGTCTCCAATTTAATTACGATGGTCTGCGCAGTCGGGAACATCGGCCGGTCTATCCAGACCGGCCAACCGCGCCGGCTAGTCGACGCGGCGGTCACGGGACTGCGGAACCTATCGAGGGGTATCGGCCCGGCAAGATAAATAGTTTAGGTAATTTGGGTCGCAGGCCGGTTTTTTTTGCGCACCCTTCGATAATCCGGTAATCGTCTTCGGTATCCGCCCGGAGGATTGAGGAAGAAAAAGGCCCGGCAGCCGCCCCCCAATGGTTGCGGGGCCTGAACAATCGGAATCATCGGAAAAATCATGCCCTTACCGGCGATTCTACTGTTCGGTTGCTGCATCCGAGTGGGTAGCAGTCGGGCGGACCAGCCGTCCGAGTTCCTCGGGCTCCAGTTGACTCGCTCGGCGGTTTTCTCGCTGGATGGCCTCGTAGACCTCCCGGCGATGAACGGGGATTTCCCCGGGCGCGTCGATCCCCAGGCGGACCTTGTCGCTGCGAATATCGACGATCGTCACCACGACATTGTCGCCGATTACGATGCTTTGATCGCGCCCTCTGGACAACACCAGCATCGACGGCTCCTTCCTGTGTCAAATTGGGCCCGGGGCCGGTTTCACGCGCTGCGTCTGAAGGCGGGAGGCTCGCTGCCCAATTCGAACCGGATCGGTAGATCGCCGTTGGTGACCACCTGGCGCCCCAGGCAGCGCTCGAGATTGATCACCAACGGGGCCTTCAGATTCAGCGTGACTGTGCGATCCGTCTTGCCCACAATGGCCAGGACCTTTGCCGCCTTGACGTCGGGGAGCTCCAGGGGCGCCAACTCGCGCCGGGCAACTCGCATCTGGTAGCCCCGCACAAAACGCCTGGGGCTGACAACCGGGAGTGCGACCTCGGGCCTCTCGACACTCTGCAACCAGGCCAGGGCGTCGTTGCGGCGATCGGCCAGCAAGACCCACTGCCGACAATCCCCCAGGCCCAACAGCCCGGCCGGAAACCGGATCACGTCGTCGGCCTCGATTTCGATCGGGCCGAATCGGCTGGTAGTGATTTCCATGGTTCCGGGCCGATTCAGGACGGGAAATTAGGGAAGCGCAGATAGAATCATCGGTTTCGGTAATTGGGGTGAATCAGAAAAAATACCGAATGCCGGTGGTTTAGCAAGTTGAGCGGTTCCCGGCGGGCTGTCCTCCGCGTGCAGATCGGCGGCAGGGGCCGATACTGCCGCCGCCCAAAGCCGGGGCCGGCTTGTCGTCTGCGGCGCGAACCGGCGGCTTTTGCGCCCCCAACCGGCAGCAATCGCAGGTGGCGGACCTCGGCAACGAGCCCCGCTTTTCTGCTCGCCCGCCCGGGGGAGATCTCCGTAACTCTTTTCGCGTGCGGCAGTTGGCGCGAAGGCGGAGAGAAACAGGGGCCTGTCCGTCCGGTCTGGCACGCCGGTTGCTCAGCACGATTGGCCCAGAGCGTACCGTCAGTACGCAGGCGACGGGGCAGTGTCTTGAGTTTAGGGTCTTGAGTTCAGGTATCTCGAGCTGACGTGAGGCGGTCATGCCCTACGGGTTGTACCTGTCGGCCGAAGGAGCCCAGGCACAGAGCACGCGGTTGGAGGTCATCGCCCACAACCTGGCGAACGTGGACACCGTCGGGTTCAAACGCGAATTGGCGATACTCCAGGCCCGCTATGCCGAGGCGATCGAGCAGGGGCTGACGACGCCGGGTAGCGGCGCGATTGACGACGTTGGCGGGGGGATCATGGTTCGAGAGACGAAGACCGACTACTCGCCGGGTCCTTTGAAGCGGACCAAGATTCCCACCGACGTGGCCATCAAGGGCCCAGGCTTCTTCGTGGTCCAAAAGGGAGACGAGACCCTGCTGACCCGCGCCGGCAACTTCACGTTGACCTCGCGGGGTGAGCTGATCACGCAACAAGGTTATACGGTGTTGGACGCAAGCGGAATTCCGATCGTGATCAGAGACGCCCAGTGGCAGATCTCCGACTCTGGGGCCGTGCAGCAACGAAGCGGGAAGCAGAATCTGGCCCTGGTCGAACCGCAGTCGTTGGGCGACCTGGTGAGGGTGGGTGAGAACCTTTTCCGACCGCTATCCGATCCCCAAGCCCTCCCCGCGGCTGACCGTCGTGTTGCCGCCGGACACCTGGAGATGTCCTCAGTGCAGCCGACGACCGAAATGACGGCAATGATTCAGGCCTCGCGGGCCTTGGAGGCCAATATCAACATGATGAGAGTCCAAGACCAGATGCTCAGCGGCCTGGTGAACCGGGTGATGAGGGGGTAGGGGGCGGTAGGCAGTGGGCAGTGGGCAGAAGGCAGTAGGCAGAAGGCAGGGGGCAGAAGGCAGGGGGCAGAAGGCAGTAGGCAGTGGGCCGCCGTGCCGGCGGCCGCTAAACAGATCGAACATCGCACGCCCGAAGTGCTGAATTCCAAGTCCCCGATCCCCAATCCCCAATCCCTAATTGCCATGAGTGTTCAAACGCTTTACACGGCGGCGACGGGCATGTCGGCGCTGGAGACGAAATTGGACGTGGTGGCCAACAACCTGGCCAACGTGGAGACGGTCGGCTTCAAGCGGGGCCGAGCGAACTTCGAGGACCTCTTCTACCGGCACGAGATGATGCCGGGGGCCGAAGATACGGCCGGGGGCTACACCGCCACCGGAATCTCGATCGGCACCGGGACGCGAGTCTCCAGCGTCCAGAGCAGCTTCGTTCAGGGATCCCCTCAGCCGACCGGCCAGGAGCTGGACGTGATCATCGAAGGCTCCGGCTTTTTCCAGGTGACGGATCCCTCCTCGGGAGATACCTTGTACACGAGGGCGGGCAACTTCTCCAGGAACGCCAACGGGGAGGTGGTGATGGGTTCGGCCAACGTGGGCCGCCTGCTCCAACCGCCCATCACCATCCCCGAAGATGCTATCGACCTGGTGATCAGTGGAGAAGGCATCGTCTCGGTCCGGCAGCCCGGCAGCCCAAACCTCACACAGCTCGGCACGATCGAGCTGGCCAACTTCATCAATCCGGAGGGACTGCTGAAACTCGGAGAGAACCTCTACGCCGAGACCGATTCTTCGGGTGCGGCCGTATTGGGCAACGCGGGCCAGAACGGCCTCGGATTGTTGCGGCAAGGCGCCCTGGAAGCCTCCAACGTCGAACCGGTCCGCGAGCTGATCGACCTGATCACCACCCAACGGGCCTTCGAGCTGAATTCGAAGGCCGTGCAGGTCGGCGACGAGATGATGCAGATCGTGGCCAACCTGACGAGGTACTAAGAGCCTATCCGAAAACCCCTCACCCCCGGCCCCTCTTCCCGCAAGCGGGGCGAGGGGAAGAAGTTTTTGGATAGGCAGTAACAAAGACATGATCGGCCGTCCGCCGATCCTAACGGGAAGACGAGAATGAGTGCTCTGCAAGGGACGGGGCGTGGTCCGATCGGGTGCCGGTCGGCGAGGCGCGCGTGGGTGGCCGTGGCGACGCTGCTGGGGACCTTGGTCTTGGGGGCGGGGCCGGTCAGCGCAGCCCTGTTTCGGCTCCGGGCCCAGTGCCAAAGCAGGGCGGCGGTGGTGACGCTGGGCGACGTGGCCGAGATCTCCGCTGCCGATCCCCGGCAGGCCGATGCCCTGGCCGCCATCGAACTGTTTCCCGCCCCTCCTGCCCCCCGGCAACGCTTCGTCCGGCTGCGCGAGATCCAGGACCTGCTGTTGTTGCGCGGCGTCAACCTGGCGGAACACCGGTTTTCCGGCTCCAGCCGGGTAACGGTTTTGGGCAGGGGCACACCGGTGGAGGACAAGGCGGAACGGCCCCTCTCGCCGTGGGTCACGAGGACGGCCAACCGCCGGGTGATCGAGGGCGTGGTGCAGTATCTTCAGGAGTACGTCTCGGCCGATCCGTCCTGGAACGTGGAAGTGGAACTCGACCCAAGTCGTACGCGGCTGGTGGCCGACCCCGGCCGAGCGATTTCGATCACCGGCGGTGCCCCCCCTTGGACGGGACCGCAGCGCTTCGAGGTGACGGTGGGCGCACCGGAGGGAGCGGTGCGGTTTCCACTGGACGCCCGGGTAGAAATCTCCCCGGTGCTGGTGGTTGCCGCGAGGTCGCTGTCGCGGGGGACCCTGATCCGTGCCGCGGACCTCGAGTTGCAGCACGGAGCGCCGCAAAACCGAGGGCCCGACGGATTCCATTCGGTCGCGGAGGTGGTCGGAAAAGAAACAACCCGCGCGATCCCCAAGGGAAAGGTCCTCCCGCAGGAGTCGGTCCGCTCCCCGCTGCTGGTCCGGCGGGGCGAAGTGGTGACCGTATACGCCCGCAATGCGGGCATCTGCGTCCGAACGCTGGGCCGCGCCCGCGACAACGGGAGCCTGGGCGAGCTGGTGGCAGTCGAGTCACTCCAGGATCGCACGACGTACTTTGCCCGGGTCAGCAGCGCGCGCGAAGTGGAAGTCTACGCCCGGTCCGCCAAGGCGGATCGGATGAATATCAGCGGGCTGGTGCCCGCGGCGAGGCGGTAATCTGGTGGACTGATGGCACCTAAGGAGCGATGGGTTGTTGATGGAACGAGCCTTCCGGGAAAAGGCCCCCGATTGCAATCGGAGGGATTCCGAGGCGTTCGCCAGTCAACGCAGGGCTTAGACAATGAAAGGAACCGGACGTGAAGAGTTCACAATTTGCGGCGATTGGCGCCGCGGCAGCAACCGTGATTGTGGTGTTGCTTGCGGTTGCCGCGGAGGCCGGCGGGCCGAGTTCGAGTCTGTTCGGCAATCCCGGCCGGCGGCAACCGCTGACCCTGGTTGACCATTCCTGGACCTACGAGAAGCCCCAAGACGTGCAGCCGGTCCAAAAGCACGATCTGATCACGGTGATCGTCGACGAGAAGTCGACGGTGATCAGCGAAGGGGAGATGGACCGCAAGAAGAAGGCGCACGGGGAGTTGAAACTGTCGGACTGGATTCTACTGAAGGGGTTTGCGGCCATACCGGATCCGCAGAGTCTGGGTGATCCCAAGATCCGCGGCGAGGTGGACAACAAGATGCGCTCGGAGGCCGGGCTGGAGACCCGCGATTCGATGAAGTTCCGCATCGCCTGCCGCGTGGCAGACATCCGGCCCAACGGCAACCTGGTGCTCGAAGGGCGCCGCACCATCCGCAACAACCTGGAGGTCTGGGAACAGTCGCTGACCGGTGAGGTCCGTCCCGAGGACGTGCTGCCGAACAATACGGTGCTCAGCGAAAACGTAGCCGAACTGCGGGTCGACAAACGCGAGGCCGGTCACGTGCGCGACGGATACCGCCGCGGCTGGATGCTCAGGTGGCTCGACAAGTGGCAACCGTTCTGAATATGCAAGGACTGCCGCCTTCAGAACAGACGTTCCTCCGGCGGTAGAACCAGATCGACAAGAACCAAGGAACCCTGCTAATGAAGTCCAGGATCACCGGCCTGCTGCTCGTGGCGACGATGGGTTTTGGGTTATGGGCCTGGGCGGCGCCGGCCGGCGGGCAGACGCTGCTCGGGAGCATCTGCCGCGTGAAAGGCCAGGAAGAGAACACCCTCCAAGGGCTGGGATTCGTGGTGGGACTCAGCGGCTCCGGCGACGGCGGGCGCTTCCTGCCTACCATCCGAAGCCTCGCCAAGGCGATGAGTCTGATGGGGGAACCCTTGGGCGCGAACGGGCTGACCGAGCTGAAGGACGCCAAGAACGTCGCCCTGGTTACGGTTACTGCCACCGTTCCGGCCGCGGGAGCCCGGCAGGGAGATAAGCTCGACTGCGTGGTCAGTTCGATCGGTTCGGCCAAGAGCCTGGCCGGCGGACGGCTGTTCCTTACTCCGCTGATGGGGCCGGATCGCCGAAACCCGCGGATCTACGCCTTTGCCGAAGGAGCGATCTCGCTGGATGATGCGGCGGTGGCGACCACGGGGCGGATTCACGGGGGCTGCCGCCTGGAGGAGGAATTCTTCAACGTCTTCACCCACGAGGGCGGGATCACGCTGGTGCTGGACAAGAATCACGCCGACTTCCAGGTCGCCCAGGACGTCGCCGACCTGGTCAACGGCCAATTCAGCCTTCAAAGCGGCAGCAAGCCCCTGGCCAAGGCCCTGGACCAGACGAACGTGGCGGTCGCGATTCCCTCGCAATACCGCGACGACCCTGTGGACTTCGTTTCCCAAGTGCTGGCCCTGCCGATGTACGAGGTACAGACCGGTGCCCGGGTGGTAATCAACGAGCGGGCCGGGAGCATCGTGATCGACGGTGAGGTGGAGATCGGGGCCGTGGTGGTCCACCACAAGAACGTGGTGGTCGAGACGGGCGGGGCCGCGGCTGGCGGACAGTTCGTACCGGTCGACATTCGGGAGACCGAGTCGCCGAAGCTCAAGGCACTGGTTGCAGCGCTGAACGCGGTCCACGTGCCGCCGGAGGACATGATCGAAATCATCAAGCGGCTGCACCGCAGCGGAAAACTGCACGCACGGCTGATTGTCGAGTGAAGGACCGTTGATCTTCCGGGAGGGTTTGCATGAACGTGAACCTGTCGACACACGCCGCGGTGGACGCCGCGCGAAGCACTCCCAGGGCCGCCAGCCCGCCTTCCCCGTCCTCCCCAGACGATGCCCGGCTTCGCGAGACGTTCAACTCGTTCGTGGGCCAGGTGTTTTTCGGGCAGTTGCTCAAAGCCATGAGAAAGACGGTCGGCAAGCCGGCCTATTTTCACGGCGGCCGGGCCGAGGAGATCTTTCAACAGCAGCTCGACGAGATATTGGGTGAAAAGCTTGCCGAGGCGAGTGGAGAGAAGTTCAGCGAGCCGATGTTTGAGTTGTTCAAGTTAAGCCGGCGATGAGGGGAAAGCCCCCCGGGGGCCTTGGGGCGTGAAGCGCATGTCCCGGTGCGCGGGGCGCGGAGATCGATGATCACGTCCCGGAACAAGCCCGCCGGCGGCGTGTAGTGGCTGGGGACCCGGGGGACCTCCGGGAACAACGCTGGGGACTGGCGTGATGGGGGTGTACCACCCGGAAGAGTGGGGCTGGAGGCGTCAGTGGCGTCCGAACCCTGCCCTTCAGGGCTAGGGTCAATACGGTTCGAGTAGCCGGAAGTGTCGGCGTCGTATGTATTTGCGCTATCCTTCATAAAGCCGCGACCGGTGGTCGCGGTAAGGGTTGAAGAAACGGACGCCTGCTTTGCGCGCGCGACCACCGGTCGCGGGTTTATAGTTGAACGGAACCATATGCCAATACCGGGTTTACGGCTAATTGAACGGTATTGGAACTGGGGTTCGGGGCGGGCTACGGGCGAATGCAGCAGTGGGCAGTTGTTGGTGGAGAGGGTCTCAGCCGGGGGCACCGGCCGGCGGGGGCCGTCCCCAATGGAAGAAATGAAAACGGATTCCTGATCGCCGATCACACGTTTCCGCTTAGCTTACGAGGCAAACCGATGGAGATCTCCTGGGAGTCTGAACTGGCAACGCTGTTGACCGACCTGTTGGCCGTGCAGGACGAATTGCTGGGGACCTTGAGCAGGAAGCGTCAACTGTTGGTAGACGCCGATACCGACGGTCTGGCTGCCATCGGAGGGCAAGAGGAGCGACTGATCGGCAGCTTGCAGGAATGTCTGAAACGCCGGGAAGAATTGCTGGGCCGGGCCGCCCAGGAAGGGCTCCCCTCGGCCAGCATTCGGTCCCTCAGCCGGGCAGTCCCCCAAGGCCAACGCGGAGAATTGGAGGACCGGGTAAGGCTGGCCGGCTCGCGCGCCCGGCTCTTGAAGCACCACAGCTTCACCAATTGGGTGCTGGCACAGCGGGCGCTGATACATCTTTCGCAGATGTTAGAGATTATCGCGACCGGAGGCCGGCTACAGCCGACATATGGAGAAGGGCAGCCGGCGGGCGCGAGTGGCGCGCTAGTAGACCGGGCAGCCTAGGGGTTTTCGGGGGCTTCGTGGAACTGCGCAGAACACGCTATGTCTCTCTATAGCTCCATCCGGTTGGCGGCGAATACCCTGCGAGCGAACCAGATCGGCTTGCAGGTAGTCGGCCAGAACATCGCCAACGCCAACACCCCCGGATACATCCGTGAAGAGGCCGCCCTGGCACCCGCTCCGGTGCAACGCGTCGGAAAGCTCTTGCTGGGCACCGGCGTGGACGTCGAGGCGGTCGTCCAAAAGATCGACAACTTCCTGGAGGAACGGCTGCGGGGATCGGTCAGCGATCGCGCCGATGCCGAGACCCAGGAGAGCAGCTACCTGCAATTGGAGACGGCGATCGGGGAGCTCAGCGAGACCGACCTGAGCACATCGATCATCGGCTTCTTCTCCAGCATCAACGAAATCCTCAATCAGCCCGAAAGCGCCGCCGTCCGCCATCTCGCCGTCCTGGAAGGCAACGCGCTGACCTCTGACATCAATCGCCTGGCGGGCCGCGTTGCCGAAATCCGCTCGGGACTGAACGATCGGGTGATCGGTATGGCGGGCGACATCAACCGCCTGATCGAAGAGATCCGAAAGTTGAACGTGCAGATCACGATGGCCGAGGTGGGCGACGTTTCGGCCAGCGATGCGGCGGGGCTGCGCGATCAGCGGCTACAGGCATTGGAGGACCTGGCCACGCTCGTCGACATTCGCGTCAGAGAGCAGCCCGACGGGAGTGTGAACGTCTATTCCGGCGGCGATTTCCTCGTGTTCCAGGGGATCTCGCGCGAGGTGGAAGTGGTATTGGAGAACAACCAGGGCCTTACCGTGGCCGACATCCACCTGGTCGGAACCGGCGCGCCGCTCAACGCCGCTGCCGGCGAGCTTGCCGGACTGCTCACCGCCCGGGACGAGATCATGGGGGGCTTTCTCCAGCAGCTCGACCAGTTCGTCGAGACGTTGGCCTTCGAGTTCAATAAGGTTTACTCGCAGGGCCAGGGTCTCCGCGGGTTCCAGCAGCTTACCGGCGAGTTCGCGGTCACGGCCAACGACGTGGCGCTCAGCCAGGCCGGCTTGGAGTTCACGCCGGTCAACGGCTCGTTTCAGGTCATGGTCTGCAACGAGCAAACCGGAATCACGGAGACCACCGAGGTGCTGGTCGACCTGAACGGCCTGGGCGAGGACACCTCGCTGGCGGATCTGGCAACGCTGCTTGCTGCGATCGACGGGATTACGGCGGGGATCACCTCCGACGGGAAGCTGACGATTTCCGGCGACTCGGCGGATCAGCAGTTCGCCTTCGGCGGCGATACCAGCGGGGTGCTGGCGGCGCTGGGGCTGAATACATTTTTCAGCGGTTCCACGGCGGGCGACTTGGGTGTCAGCGAGGTACTCCGGGAAGATCCTGCCAAGTTCGCCGCCAGCCGCGGAGGGATCGCCGCCGACACGGAAAACGCCGAGGAATTGGCGGCTTTTCTCGACCGCCCGATCCAGTCCCGAAACGGCCTCTCGCTGGCTGCGCTCTACGACGGCCTGATGGGCGAGACCACGCAAGCCTCGTCGCTCACCCAGGCCGCAGCCGAGGGGGCGCGAGTGTTCGAGACCACCTTGCGCGGTCAAAAGCTGGCGATAAGCGGCGTGAACCTGGACGAGGAGGCCGTGCGGATGATCGGCCTGCAACGCTCCTTCCAGGCCGCCGCCCGCTACATCGCCGCGCTCGACGAGCTGCTCGAAATCGTGGTCAATTTGTAAGCCGGGGAAAAACCCAGAATCATCCGCAGCCATGGGCTCCATCATCGGCATCCCGAGCACGCGCGTCAGCGACATGTTCATCCGCCAGCGGGTGGTGAACCAGATGCTGTCCGACCAGCTCGAGATGCTGCGGATCCAGACGCAGTTGAGCACGGGCCGGCGGATCCAGAGGCCCAGCGAAGATGCCGACGCGGCGCTGCGAATCATCGGCCTCCAGCGGCTGCTGGAGCAGAAGGAGCAGGTTCAGACCAATCTCCGCACCAACCAGTCCTACCTGACGGCCACCGACACGGCGCTCTCGACGGCATCCAGCTCCCTGGCCGAGGCCCGTGGCGTGGCCCTGGGAGCCGTTGGCACGACCGTTAGCGACGCCCAGCGCGAAACCGCGGCAATGCAAATCCAGGAGACGATCGAACAACTGCTGGACGTGGGGAACGAGAAGTTTCGCGGTCGGTATCTGTTTGCCGGAACCGGCACCACGGTCCAGCCCTTCGAGACGACCGGCTCCAACCTCGTTCGGTACCTGGGCGATGAGGGAAGCCTGTCGAGCTACTGCGACGTGGACGTGCTGTTCGACACCAACCTCCCCGGCAGCGAGGTTTTCGGGGCGATCTCGCAACCGGTTCTGGGAACGGTGGACCTGGACCCGATCCTGACCTTCGACACCCGGCTGGCCGATCTCCGCGGCGGCCTGGGGATCACCCGCGGGAGCATCGCCGTCTCCGACGGCAGCAGCACCAGCACCATCGACCTCAGCCTGGCCGAGACGATCGGCGACGCGGCCGCACTGATCCGGGCCAATTCCGGGACCATAGCCCTGGAGGTGGAGGTCACGCGCAGCGGGCTGACGATAGCGGGTGCCTCGGGCGAGCTGTTGACGATTCGAGAAGTCGGCGGCACCACCGCCGAAGAGCTGGGAATCCTCACCACAACCCCCACGGACACCATCGCCGGCAGCGACCTGGACCCCGTCCTTCGGTTGACCACCCGGCTCGACGACGTGTTGGGCACGCGCTCCTACGCCGTGGTCC
Organism: uncultured Planctomycetaceae bacterium; assembly: GCA_964618095.1. Classification (GTDB taxonomy): domain Bacteria; phylum Planctomycetota; class Planctomycetia; order Pirellulales; family Thermoguttaceae; genus CAZUAM01. Next base: position 17,684 of record CAZUAM010000026.1, read on the forward strand.
GATCGAGTGGAGCCGACAACGACATCATCTTCGAGGCGGATACGGTGGGGGGGGCCTCCAACGACATCCAGATCGTCTTCGACGACGACGGCTCGGTAGTGATCCCCGGCACGGAGGAGGTGGCGTCTTACGACTCCTTTTCCGTTCCCCCCACGCTCACCGTCAAGGTGAAGGCCGGCGGGACTGAGGCCCGGCACGTGGTGGCCGCCGTCGAGGCCGCCTACGCCCTGGGCAGCGTGCCGCTTACCGCCCGGCTCGATCCGCTGGACGAGCAAAGCGGCGGCCGGGGAATCGTCGACGTCCCCCTGGTGCCCGGCGATCCGGTGGGAGTTACCGGCGGCGGAAGCGGAACAGCCTTCGACAAGGAGTCGGGGCTTCAGATCGTCAACGGCGGAACTACCCACGTGCTTTCCTTTGCCGATGCGGTAACCGTCGAGGACGTGCTGAATACGCTCAACGCCTCGGAGGTCGGCCTGCTGGCAGAAATCAACGCCGACGCCACCGGAATCGACGTCCGCTCGCGCTTAAGCGGTGCCGATTTCATGATCGGCGAAAACGGCGGCATCACCGCTACCCAGTTGGGCCTGCGGACCTTCACCGCCCAGACGCAACTGGAAGACCTGAACTTCGGGGGCGGGGTGATCGACCAGGAGGACGGCGGGGCGCTGGCTTCGGCCGGCAAGACGTGGGCTGGAGAAAACAACGACCTGATCTTCCGCGCCCGCAACGCCGATCCGGCCTGGAACGGTTTTACGATCAGCTTCGAAGGTGTGCCACCGGGAAGCGAGAGCTTCACCTACGATCCCGCGGCCAAGACCATGGTCTTCGAGATCGATCCCGAATCGACCACCGCCAATGACATCAGGACCCTGTTCGAGACGGATCTCCAGGCCGTGGCAGACTTCGCCGTCGAGCTGGATCCCACGGACGGTTCCTCCAACGATGGAACCGGCCTGGTGGCCGTCGGCGGCGACGTGACCACCAGCGGCGGAAGGACGGCCGGGGCCGACTTTACGATCACCCTGGCCGACGGCAGCGTGATCGAAATCGACCTCAGCGCCAACGACGGCAGCGGCCTGGTGGCCGCCACCGACCCGATTGCCCCCCCCGAAGCGAGCGGCGGCAGTGCCACCTCGTACGCCACCGTGACCGTCGAGTCGGCGGGACTGGACAACGGCCTGATCTTCCGGGCCAACAACCTCGGGGACAAATGGAACCAGACGGCGATCAATTTCGAGGAGACTCCGGGGGCGCCCGCCGCAGTCGTCTCGTACACGGCGGGCGTGGAATTGACCTTCGACTTCGACCCTGGGGTCACCACGGCGCAGGACATCATCGACGCGCTGCAAATATCGGGCGCCGGCGCCGAGTTCTCGGCCACACTGGACCCCACCGACGGGAGCGGCGCAGAGACCGTCGGCGACGTGCTTGATCTGATCAACGATGACGACGACAACGTGGATCCCGGCACGGGACGGCCCTTGGTGCAAGCCCGGCTTGCCGCGTACGGAAACGGAATCGAGCTGGTCGATCTGAGCGGCGGCAGCGGGGAGATCACGGTCACCCGATCAACACTCAGCACGGCGGCCATCGGCCTGGGGTTGATCCCCGAGGGCCAGCAGAGCACCAGCGGTGGCAGCGCCGAGGCCACTGCCACGGGCAGGGTGGACTCGACGGGCGGCGACAACGACTTGGTCTTTACGGCCGTGCAGTCCGGCACGGCCAGCAACGTGCAGGTCGTTTTCAATCCCACACCCGGAGACCCTATCGCCCTAAACCTTGTGGGCAACGTATTGACCGTGGATTACAACCCCGGAGTCTCTACGGCCAATGATATTGCCGCCGCCGCCGACCCAAACTTTACGGTTGACCTGACCGCGGCCGACAACGACGGTTCCGGCAACGTCGACGACACCGGTTTGGCAACCATGGTCGGCGGGGGCGTCAACTCGCTGGCCACCGCCACCGTGACCTTTGCCCTCCTGCCCAACAACGACGTCACGTTCACCGCCCAGTCGGCGGGCAGCACGCTGAACGACACGGTGATCAGCTTCAACGGCGTGCCGGGAGGCCCGGTCGCCTTCAGCCACGACGCGGTCGCCAGGACGTTGCAGATCGACTACGATTCGGTTGCGGGCACCACTGCGCAGGAGATCATCGACGCGTTTCGGCGCGATCCGCTGGGGGCCGTCGGAGGCCTTTTCTCGGCCAGCCTGTCCGCGGCCGACGGGGATACCAACCTCGGGACCGGGTACGTCAACCCGTTGAGCTTGCCCGCCACCGCCGGCGGAAGCTTGACCACCCCGGCCACGGCCACAGTGACCTTTCCCGGGCTGAACAACGACTTGACTTTTACCACCACGCCACCTGACACCCCAGCAAACAACGGGATCCAGATCATTTTCCGGGAGGTGCCGGGGGGCCCAGTCGCGGCTAACCGCGTCGCTCAGACCCTGATCATCGACTTCGACCCCGTCGCCCCCGGGACCAGCGCCCAACAGATCGTCGTCGCCATGGCCGGTGATCCGGACTTCATCGTTGCCCTAACTCCCCTCGACGATGGTGTCCCCAACCTCGGGACCGGCCCGGTCGCCGCTGCCCCGGCGGTCCCCACGCCCACCACGGCCGGCGGATCGCAAACGCTCAAAGGCGACGACGTCAACCCGCTGGAAACCGAGGGGATCTTCACCGCCTTGCTGCGGCTCCATGTTGCGCTGAAAGCCAACGACGTACCGGGGATCTCCAGGGCGATCGAGCTGCTGGACCAGCGGATGGTGGAGATGGACTTCTCGCGGGCGGAGCTCGGCGCACGCCAGCAAGGGCTGGACAGCGTGCAACTGAGACTGGAATCCGAGAACGTCGACCTCCAGGCAGTCCTCTCCGAGGACCTCGACGCCGACCTGGTCGAGGTGATCTCCAACCTCACCGCCCGGCAGATCGCCTTCGAGGCCGCCATGAAGTCCACCGCAAGCATCTTCCAAATGACGCTGCTGGACTACCTCTGAGCAAGCCGGCCGCCGTGCAGGGCTTATCGGCGGCCGGAGTCGGCTTCTGCGGGCTGTTCCTCTACGGGTTTGAGCCCTGTAGGTTGCTTCTGCGGCGACGTGGTGACCAGCAGGTAGTTGTTCAGATACTTCCGCGCGGCGCGGACCACGTCCTGAAGCCTGACGGCCCCGATCCGGGCGTCGAAGGTTTTATCGTAGTCGTGCCCCAGGCCGAAGAGTTCGTCGAGGGCGGCCTGGCGGGCCTGGCCGGCGACGGTGGTGTTCTCCTGGGCGTGCAGCGAGATGACCATCTGCACGGCGGTGCGGAATTCCTCCCGGCTGATCTTGCCGGCCTTGGCCCGGGCCACGTTTCGCCGGATGCGGCCGACGACTTCGCCGATCGCCTCGGGCTGGGTCTGAGTAAGGACGGCGAAATAGCCCGGTGCCGGACCGGTCATCTGGAAGGCATGCACGAAGTAGACCAGCCCCGCACCGCGGAGCTCGTTGTGCAGCCATCCGCCGGGATAGCTGTAGCCCGAGATGATCGCGTCCAGCAGCACCAGGGCGGCATAGTCTTCCTTGTTGCGGACGCTCGTGCCCGGATAGCCCAGCAGGATCATGCCGGTCTGCTTGGCGGTCTGCTTGTGGCGGACGATGGTTTCGGGGATGGCGTTGTCGTGCTCCAGGTCGATCGGCCGGAAGTCGGGGTCCGGCTTGAGCCGGCCGAAATGCTGCTCGACCAGTCTGGACGCCTCTTCGAGATCAACGTCGCCGAAGACGGTGACGATCATGTTGCCCGGCACGAAGTACTTGGCGTGGTACGCCCGAAGGTCTTGGGCGGTGAGCCGCCCGACGGTTTCGGCCTTGCCGCCTTGGAGCAGGTGATAGGGTGAGCCGGAGGGCAGGTTGTCGTAGAAGAGCTCGAGGATTTCCGCCTGCGGGCCGTCGCTCCGCCGGGCGATGGCTCCCAAGGCCAGGGTTTTGACCTTTTTGAACTCCTCGTCGGGGAAGGTGGGGCGGGTAAAACACTCGGCAAACAGCGCGGCCGCCCGGGGAAAATCCTCGCGGAGCACGGTGGCGCTGCCCAAGATCGTGTTCCGCCCGGCGGCCATCGACAACTGTCCGCCGATCGAGTCGAAGTACTCGGCGATCTGCGGGGCGGAGTGCTGGGCGGTCCCTTTGTCGAGCATGGCCCCGACCAGCGCCGACCGCCCGGCCGTGGCTTCCGTATCGACCAGCGAGGCGCCCAGCACGTAGGCCTGGATGTTGACCATCGGGAGTTGCGGGTGGCGTTTCAGCAGCACGCGAAGCCCGTTGGGCAGGCGGAGCGCGCGGATCTCGCTTTCGCCGGCGGGGACGTGCCGGCCGGCTTGCCGGGGTGCTCCGCCGGGCGGGGCGATGATGACGCGGTTGAGTCGCCCGGCAGCGAAGTAGCGGCGGGCGACATCGCGGATCTGTTCGGCCGTGACCTTCTGGATGTTCTCGACGTAAGCCCGGTCGAAGAGCGGATCGCCGGTGGCCAGGAAGCCGCGGCCCAGGCTTTCGGCCGCTTGCTGCACGGTCTGCCGGCCGAAGACCAGCTCGGCGGCCTTCTGTTTCTTGGCCTTGGCCAGTTCGGCCGGGCTGACCAACTGGTCGCGAAGCCGATAGACGCCGCGAAGGATCTCGTCGCAGGCTTTCCGCCAGTGATCGGGCCGCGCGCTGGCCGTGACCGCGAAGAAACCCTTGACGAAGTGAGGCGTGTAGCTGGCCGAGCTTACCGAAAGGACCAACTGCCGGTCGTATTTCAGCCGCCGCACCAGCCGCGAGCTTTCCCCTTCCGCCAGGATGTACGCGGCCAGGTCCAGCGGGTAGAGGTCGGGGTGCGAAAGTTTCACCGTGGGCCAGGCCAACGCCAGGTCGTAGGTGCTCCCGTCCATCTCGCGAACCGCTTCCCGCGGCGAGATCTGCCGGGGCTCGTCGGGGAAGGAGACAGACGTCTCGCAACCCCGCGGCGTCCCGGCCCACCGCCGGGCAACCTCGTCGAGCACCTGCCGGCTGTTCACGTCGCCGACCACCACGAACACCTGGTTGTTGGGCACGTAGCGCCGGCGATAGAAGTCGATGATCGTCTGGTTGCTGGTGCCGTCGAGCACCTCCAGGTAGCCGATAATCGGATGGCGATAGGGGTGGACGGTGTAGAGCGATTGTTTGAGCACCTTCCACTGGACCCGCTGCCGGTTGACCTCGCCGTCGGCCAGTTCGCGGCGGACGACCTTGAGCTCGCGGGCGAATTCGGAGGGCTCGAACTTGACGTGCTGCATCGAGTCGTCCAGCAGGTCAACGGCGGTCAGGGTGTGCTTGGCCGGACAGTCGAGGTAGTAGCCCGTTACGTCTGCCGAGGTAAAGG
>CAZUAM010000027.1:0-10902 GCA_964618095.1 uncultured Planctomycetaceae bacterium
GTGCAGGTTTTGTGCTGCTACCAGGCACGGCCGACACGGCCGTGGCACACCGGCTTTAGCTGTCTGTCGGGTCGTTGCTTGATTTGGCGGGTGCCGCGGGCAGCTTGCCGACCGCCGGGAGAGGGCGGCGGGCAAGAGCGCCCCCGGGAAGCAGCCTCTGATTTCAATCTTGGCGGAGTTCCCAGGGCCTCTGGTCCCCTCTTCTTTCCGGCAATGCACGGATTTCCGCGGCGCGATGGCGGGATTCCGTGGGTTGCGGCCGTGCGTACCGCCCTGCGGGCCCTCTACGGTCGGTGCCTAAGTCGTTTGTTTCGCCAGTGTTACTGCGAGGTGGCGGAAGATACGCGGGTTTGGCATGTGCGTTGCTTTCGGCAGCAGCGCATCGGCCCGGTTCGGGTCAGGGATCGGAGCGAAGGCGTATTGTGCGTCGCGCGAGAAGGGTGGCAGGCAAACAGGTGCCCCCGGGCGTGGAGTCCGCCGAGGCACCGATTGGGTAAAACAGGAGCGATAGATAACCCATGGCAACCACAGCAACCCAGCGGTTGAGCGAGGAATTCCTGGAAAACATCTACGCCATACCACACGGCGAGAAGATCAAGCAGTGTATCCAGTGCGGGACCTGTTCGGCCTCCTGCCCCTCGAGTGCGGCGATGGAGTACAGCCCGCGGGAAATCGTGGCGGCGTTGCGAGCGGGAATGCTGGATCGGGTGCTCAATTCGACCACCGCCTGGCTGTGCGTGTCGTGCTACTCCTGCACGGTTCGCTGCCCGGCCGGAATCCCCTTCACCGACGTGATGTACGAGCTGAAGCGGCTGGAGGTCGACAAGGGGCTCTCGAAAGACACGGCCGGGCCCAAGATGGCAAGGGCTTTCGCGGAAACCGTGGACGACCACGGCCGCAACATCGAGACGAAGTTGATGCGGAAATACTATTTGAGCTTGGGGCTGCTCACCGGTCTGCTGAAGGGGCTGTCCCAGTTTTCCTTGGTGTTGAGGATGATGAAGCGGGGGAGGCTGGAGCTCCGCACGCATACGATCAAGGGGCTGGACGGCCTGCGCAAGATGATGGCCGCAATTGATGAGAATGGAACGAAACCATGAATCAGACAAGTCCTCGGGTTTACTCGTATTTTCCCGGCTGCTCTGTGACGGCAACCAACCGAGCCTACGACATTTCCACCCGTAGCGTGGCCGGCACGCTGGGGGTCGAGCTGATCGAGCTCGACGATTGGAATTGCTGCGGGGCCACCGCCTATCTGCCGATTCGCGAGAAGCGGTCGTTCGTTCTTTCGGCGCGGAATCTGGCCATCGCGGAGAAAGACCGGCGCGACCTGGTCACGATCTGCAACGCCTGCTACGTAGTTCTCCGGAAGGCAAACAAATACATGGCTGAGGATCCCAAGCTTCGGGATGAGATCCGGGGGGCCTTGCGGGCGGGCGGCATGGACTACGGGGGCACTATTCGCGTTCGCCACTTTCTGGACATCGTGGTCAATGATCTCCGCGAGGAGGAGGTGAGAGGGCGTGTGCTACGAGACCTTTCCGGCCTGCGGGTGGCCTGTTACTCCGGATGCCAGCTCAGCCGGCCCTTCGATGATCTGGATGACCCGGAGTTTCCCGAGTTGATGGGCCGGCTGGTTGGCTGGCTGGGGGCCGAGGCCGTTCCGTTCCCCATGGCCGCGAAGTGCTGCGGGGGGCTGGCGATGACCACTCGTCCGGAGATCGGCCAGGAGTTGACCGGAAAAATCCTCAAGGTCGCCAAGCAGCAGGGGGCCGACTGCGTGGCCACCTGCTGTCCCCTTTGCCAGATCAATCTGGAAGCATATCAGGCCAAAGTGGCCGAAGCGGTGGGCAGTGACTGCGATATTCCCGTACTCTATTTCACGCAATTGATGGGCAAGGCCTTTGGGTTGGAACCCAAGGAACTGGCCTTGAAAGATAGTCTCACGCCCGTGGAAGCCTTGTTAGCGGAGAAGGTGGGTAGCTGATGAACCAGAACGATAAGCATCGAATCGGCGTTTACGTCTGCCATTGCGGAACGAACATCTCCCACACGGTTGACGTGGGTGCGGTGGTTGCCCATGCGAGCACGCTGCGCGACGTGGTGTTGGCCCGGGAGTACAAGTACATGTGCTCCGACCCGGGGCAGGAGATGATCAAGAGGGACATTAAGGAAGCAGGGCTGACCCACGTTGTGGTGGCTTCCTGCTCTCCGCTGATGCACGAGGGGACTTTCCGCAAGGTGTGCGAAGACGCGGGGATCAACCGCTATCTATTCCAGATGGCCAACATCCGCGAGCACTGCTCCTGGGTCCACACGGATCGCCGGATGGCCACCGCCAAGGCGAAGCAACTGGTGGGCGCGGCGGTCGGAAGGGTCTGGCATCACATACCCCTGGAGGAGCGAGAGGTCCCGGTCCGGCCGGAGACCCTGGTGGTCGGGGCGGGAATCGCGGGGATTGAGGCCGCGCTTAGGATCGCCGATTCCGGCAAGAAGGTCTATCTGGTCGAGAGGGAGCCTTCGATCGGAGGGCACATGGCCAAGTTTGACAAGACCTTCCCCACGCTGGACTGCGCCGCCTGTATCTTGACGCCCAAGATGGTCACCGTCGGGGAGCACCCGAACATCGAGTTGCTGAGCTATTCGGAAGTGGAGGACGTTTCCGGCTACGTGGGGAGCTTCAAGGTGAAGGTCCGGCGCAAGGCCCGCCACATCGACGAAGACAAGTGCACGGGGTGTGGCCTGTGCGTGGAGAATTGCCTGGTCAGGAACGTGGCCTATCTTGAACCCGATGAGCGTCCTGAGCCGGCCGGGGAGGTCTTCCCCCCGCTGGCGCCCGAAGAGGAGTCAAAGCTCGAGAGGATCGTTGAGAAACACAAGGACAGGGAGGGAGCCGCCGTCCCCGCCTTGCACGAAGTGCAGGCTGTTTTCAACTACTTGCCCGCGAGCGCACTGGCATATCTCTCCGACGGGCTGGACATTCCCCTCGGTGCGCTGTACAGGCTGGTCACCTTCTACGACGCGTTCAGCCTCACTCCCAAGGGCGAGCACGTGGTGCGCGTCTGCATGGGCACGGCGTGCTATGTCAAAGGGGCCGAGGGAATCCTGCACGCATTCGAGAGACATCTGGGCGTCGAAGCCGGGGGACTGACGGAAGACAAGCAGTTCAGTCTGGAGACGGTGAATTGTCTCGGTTGCTGCGGGCAGGCCCCGGTGGTGACCATTGGCGAAGAGATCTTCGGCTACGTGAGGCAGACCCAAGTGCGGGGACTCGTCGAGAAGTATTTAGAGAGAGTCTAAATGACCGGGAGGAGTGAGATGCCCAAAATCGATCCGGCGGACCTGGACACGATTGCCGACAAGATTAAGAGAACGATGGTGCTGAGGGAAGGGGCGGGTCGAGTGAAGATCCTCGTTCACATGGGCACTTGCGGTATAGCCGCTGGGGCCAGAAAAGTGATGAGCGCATTTATGGAAGAAGTAGAGAGCAGAGATGTCAAGGACGTGATGCTGAGCGTCTCGAGCTGCGCCGGGCTGTGCAGCCGGGAACCGATGGTTACGGTGGAGCTCCAAGGGGAGCCCGCTGTGAAATACGTGGACATGGACCCGGAAAAGGCGAAAAGGGTCTTCGTCGAACACGTTCTCGGCGGCAAGATCGTCACCGAGTACGCGCTTGCAGCGGGGAGCGAAAGAACTCTATGAGGAGCTGATAATCATGGCGCACAGAGCGAACGCGATGATCTGTACGTGCACCAATTGCATATCCAACGGTTCTTTGCGCATCAAGGATGCGCTGGAGAAGGAGATCCGTGCTCGCGGGCTCGAGGATGACGTCCTGGTGGTTCCGACGGGTGCCAGCGGGCTTTGCGTGCGGGGCCCGATCCTGGTGGTCCAGCCCGACGGGATCTTCTATCAACAGCTAAAGCCAGACGACATCCCCCGGCTCGTCGAAGAGCATTTCGTCAAGGGCAGGCCGGTGGAATCCTTGATGTACGTTCCGCCGGGAGAAGAGGCGCCCATTCCGGCGCTGCGCGAGATTCCCTTCTTCAAGCAGCAACGGCTGATCGCCTTGCGGAATCGGGGAATGATCGACCCCGACAAGATCGAGGAATACATCGCCAGAGACGGTTACCGGGCCCTGGCGAAAGTCCTGACCTCGATGAGCCCCGACGAGGTGATCACCGCGGTGAAGGAGTCGGGGCTTCGGGGACGAGGCGGAGGAGGGTTTTCGACGGGGCGCAAGTGGGAAAGCCGGAAAAGGGTCGAAGCCGACAGGAAGTACGTGATCTGCAACGCGGATGAAGGCGACCCGGGCGCGTTCATGGATCGGAGCATCATCGAGGCGGATCCGCACTCCCTACTGGAGGGAATGGCCATCGGGGCGTACGCCGTGGGCGCGTCGACGGGCTACGTGTACGTGAGAATGGAATACCCGCTGGCGATTCAGCGGATGGCAACGGCCATCAGGCAAGCCAGAGAATACGGTCTGCTCGGAAGGGACATCTTCGGTTCCGGCTTTGATTTCGACGTGCAGATCTTCGAGGGGGCGGGAGCGTTTGTATGCGGGGAGACGACCGCCTTGGTGGCCTCGATTGAGGGGAGGGCCCCGGAACCGAGACAGCGACCGCCTCGAACCGCGCTCTGGGGCAAGCCAACCGTCATCAACAACGTCGAGACCTGGGCCAACGTGCCCCCAATCATCAATTGGGGGCCGAAATGGTTTTCCCAAATCGGCACGCAGACGAGCAAGGGCACGAAGGTCTTCTCGCTTGCGGGTAACGTCAATAACGCCGGTCTGGTGGAAGTCCCGATGGGTGTCACGATCAGAGAGATCGTCTTCGACATCGGGGGGGGCATCCCCAACGGCAAGCAGTTCAAGGCAGTCCAGACGGGTGGACCTTCGGGTGGTTGCATCCCGGCTTCGCTACTGGATCTCCCCATCGACTACGAGGTGCTTGACGAGGTGGGCTCGATGATGGGTTCCGGCGGCATGATCGTCATCGATGAGGACGCCTGCATGGTGGACGTTGCGAAGTACTTCGTCGAGTTCAGCAAGGAAGAGTCGTGCGGCAAATGCACGGCCTGCCGGGAAGGCCTGGAGGCGATGCACACGATCTTGACCAATATCTGCGAGGGGAACGGCAAGCCGGGAGACATCGGCCTGCTTACGGAGTTGGCCCAGGCGATGAAGGATGCGTCTCTTTGCGGGCTGGGATCGGCCGCCCCCAATCCGGTGCTGAGCACGATGCGCTATTTCCCCAATGAGTACGAGGCCCACATCAAGGACAAGAGCTGCCCGGCCGCGGTCTGTAAGGCTCTTTTCCAGTTCAAAGTGGACGAGCAGAAATGCACGGCCTGCGGAGCGTGCAAGACGGCCTGCCCGTACGATGCCGTCCGGGGGGAGAAGAAAGTCGCCCATCAGATCATTCTGGAGAAATGCACCAAATGCGGGGCGTGTTACGACGCCTGCCGTTTTGACGCAATCGTGAAGCTCCCCAACAGCAGAAAGGAAGCGTTGGCTGCGGTGTGAGAGAGAGCAGCCAGGCAAGGTCCTGCAAACGGCTATGTTGCGCGGGTTGGCGCAGAAGTGCGTGCAGGGCGCCGGCGAGGATCAGAAAGATGAGGCTGGAGAAGATCAGAGAGATTCTGGAGGCGGAAGTCATATCGGTTTCCATTTCGGAGGGGATCGACGTGGAGATGGGCTGCGGAGCCGACCTGATGAGTGACGTGCTGGCCTTCGCGAAAAGGGGCGCTCTGCTTTTGACCGGGTTGACAAACGCGCAGGTCGTCCGCACCAGCGAGATGGCAGACATCGCGGCCATCTGCTTCGTGCGAGGAAAAACGCCGCCGGAGGAAACCAGCAAGCTGGCCGCGAGAAACAACCTGCCGCTGTTCGTGACTCAGTTGCCCATGTTTGAAGCCTGCGGCCGTCTTTATCGCCACGGGTTGAAGGGGTGTTCGGAATGTAACGGGTGAGCTCGGGAAGGTTATCCACGTGAGCTTGGACAAGACCTCGAAAACCCAGGAGATGGTTTACGAAATGAAGGTCGGCGACGTGATGACCAAGGACGTGATTACGGTCCGACCGAAAAGCCTGCTGAGCCAGTTAAGGGGGGTATTGCAGCACAATCGTATCTCGGGACTTCCCGTGGTCGACGAGGACCGGTTGGTGGGCCTGATCAGCCTGGAGGATTTCATCAAGTGGTTGGCCGATCGAGAGAATGACTGTGCGATAGAACACCGCATGACCAGAGAGCTGGAAACCCTGCACGATGACGACCCGCTGGTGTTGGCAATCAGCAAGTTCGAGAATACCGGCTTGGGCAGATTCCCGGTGGTTGACCGCGATCGAGGCAAGCTGGTGGGGATCGTCACCAAGGGAGACGTGATTGAGGGACTGCTGAAGAAACTGGAGATTGACTATCACGAAGAAGAAATCCACCACTACCGGGCGAGTCACATTTTTGAAGACATTGAGGCGGACAACACCACTCTCTTGTTTCAGTACCACGTCAGGGGCCAGGATTTCAAGCAGGCGGGAACAAGCTCCAGCCGGCTCAGAAGGACGTTGAAGCGGCTCGGTGTTCGGCCTGAGGTGGTGCGGCGGGTGGCAATCGCCAGCTACGAGGCCGAGATGAACCTGGTTGTTTTCACGGAGGGCGGAGGAATCCGTGCCAGGGTGCAGCCGACCAACGTGCTCCTCGAAGTTGAAGATTCGGGCCCGGGCATCGCTGACGTAGAGAAGGCTCTCCAGCCGGGCTATTCCACGGCTTCGGAACGGGTCAGGGAGCTCGGCTTCGGAGCGGGAATGGGATTGACCAATATACAGAAAAGCGCCGACAGGTTCGAGATTCAATCGGAACCAGGCAGAGGCACGCTATTGAAAATTGCTTTTTGCGCCAACGAGGGTAACGGTGAAGCTGAATGATCTGGTGGACACGTTCGACCTGGACGTGAGGTCGGCCCGCGGCAACCTCGGCAACGAGGTCACCGGAGGGTATGCCAGTGATCTTCTCAGCGACGTGATAGCCAACGGCAGTCAAGGGGACGTTTGGGTAACTCTACAGGTTCACCAGAATATCGTGGCCGTGGCAAGCATGAAAGATCTTGCCGGCATTGTCCTGGTAGGTGGCAGAGAGCCTGAGCAGGACACCATTGACAAAGCGGAAGGGGAGAACATACCGGTCATGGTGAGCAGCCTGCCGGCTTTTGAACTGATCGGAAGGCTTTACCGCCTGGGGATCCGCAGCGGGCGGATCGAGAACACAACGGACTCGGGAGGCACTTGAGTCGGCAAAGCCGACCCGGCCACGCAGTGGGAACGCCATCAAGGAGAAGTTCCGCAAAACATGAAGGAGCTCAGAGCAGACCTGCACATACACACGTGCCTTTCACCGTGCGCAGAGCAGGAGATGGTGCCCACGGCCATAGTAAAACGGGCAAGGGCACTGGGCTTGGACATGATCGGGATATGTGACCACAATTCGGCCGAGAACGTGGCTGCCGTGGCAACGGCCGGCAAGCGGGAATCGATTTCCGTAATTCCGGGAATCGAAATAACCTCTCGTGAGGAGGTCCATGTGCTGGGTCTGTTCGAGACCGAGAAGGAGCTGACGGGCATCCAAAGCGTGGTGCACGAAAGCCTGTGGGGCGAGAACGACCAGGAGGCTTTCGGTCCTCAGACGATTGTTGACCAGTGGGATCGGATGGTCGGCATCAGCAGGAAACTGCTGATCGGGGCCACCGAGCTGACGTTGGAGGAGGTGGTGGAGGCCATCCACGATTTCGGCGGGTTGGCCATTGCTGCCCATGTTGACCGCCCGAGCTTCGGACTGATCGGGCAGTTGGGTTTGGTCCCGGAGGGTCTCAAGCTGGATGCCCTGGAAGTATCACCTCTTGCCCCGAGAAAGAAGTGGGACGAGTTCCCCGTGGTCACGTCTTCCGACGCGCACCGCCTGAAGGACATCGGCAAGAGTTTTACCTCCTTTTTCGCGAAGGGGGGGAGTGTCCAGGAGATCGGCAAGGCGTTGCGGGGAGAGGGCGGCCGAAAGGTATCCACCAGCATGCAAGACTTGTCGCTGCATATTCTGGACATCGTGGAGAATTCGATCACTGCCTCGGCGAGCCGGATCAAGATCCTGATTGCCGAAGACACCCCCGGCGATTCGTTGTCGCTTCAGATTACGGACAACGGCAGGGGCATGGACGCGGAAACCCGAAAACAGGCCCTTGACCCGTTCTTTACCACCGGGTCGACGCGGAGGGTCGGGTTGGGGCTTCCTTTGCTGGCTCAGGCTGCCCGGGAAAGCGGTGGAACGTTTGAGATAGCCTCCCAGCCCGGCCGGGGAACCACAGTCAAGGCTGGATTCCAATTGAGCCACCCGGATCGCAAACCGCTGGGAGACATCGCCGAGACGTTGCGGACGATACTGGTTGGCCGCCCGGAACTGGACCTACAGTTCGAGTACACCAGAGATTCGAAAGTCCTGGCCGAGCTGCATAGCTCGCCGGACGACGAGGAGTTGACAAGGAGTTGACGAATGGTTAGCCTCACGATTGACGGCAACAAGGTGGAAGTCGAGGAGGGCTCCACGGTTCTCCAAGCAGCAGAGAAGCTGGGGATCGAAATCCCTACCCTTTGCCACCATAAGTCAGTGATGCCTTACGGTGCGTGCCGCGTTTGCTTGGTGGAATTGGAGGATTCCCGCGGTTCGAAGATCGAGGCCTCCTGCGTTTACCCGGCCCAAGAAGGGTTGGTGGTCAAGACTGCCACCGAACGGGTGTTGAAAACCCGCAGAATCATGCTGGAACTCCTCCTGGCCCGCTGCCCGGAGGTCCAGGCCGTCAGAAAACTGGCCGCGGAGATGGGGATTGAAGATACCCGTTTCCCCAAGAAGAACGAGGACTGCATCCTCTGCGGGCTTTGCGTGAGGGTCTGTCAGGAGAGAATGAACGTGGGAGCGATCAATTTCGTGAACCGGGGGACGGAGAAGAAGATCTCTCCCCCGTACGATAAGTACTCCCCCATCTGCATGGCCTGCGGTGCGTGCGAGGTGGTCTGTCCTGCGAACTGCGTCGATCTGTCGAAGGTGACCAGCCACACACCGAGGCCCATCCCCTCGGAGTTCGACGAGGGGTTGGTTGCCCGGCCGGCCATTTACATGCCCTTCGCCCAGGCGGTACCGCACAAACCGGTGATCGACGAGGAGCACTGCATCCGCCTCCGGACTGGGGAGTGCGGGGCCTGCGAGGCCTTCTGCGACGCCGATGCGATTGTGTATGATCAGCAGGACACCACGCAAGAGATCGAAGTCGGCACGATCATTGTGGCCACCGGCTTTGAGCTGTTTGACGCCAAGCAGATTGCTCGCTATGGTTATGGGCGGCTGAAGAATGTGGTCAGCTCGCTCGACTTCGAGCGGCTCAGCCACGCCAGCGGCCCCACCGGTGGCGAGGTGCTCACCGCGGAGGGCAAGATCCCCGAGGCGGTGGCCATCATCCATTGCGTCGGCAGCCGGGACGAGAACTACCAGGAATACTGCTCACGGGTTTGCTGCATGTACTCGCTCAAGTTTGCCCATCTGGTCAAGGAAAAGACCGGAGCGGAGGTCTACAACCTCTACATCGACATGCGAACCGCCGGCAAGGGTTACGAGGAATTCTACAAGCGGCTCCTCAACGAGGGCGTTCACTTCATCCGTGGCAAGTGTGCTGAAGTGACCGACGTGGCCGAATCGCCCGAAGAAGAGGGCAAGCTGGTGGTGATCGGCGAAGATACGCTGCTGGGGGTCACGCGGCGGGTGCCGGTGGATATGGTGATTCTCTCCGCGGGCTTGAAGCCCCAAAAGGACGTGGACGAAGTGGCCAGGACGTTTTCCCTCAGTTGCGCCCAGGGCAACTTCTTCCTGGAGAAGCACCCCAAGCTGGCCCCGGTGGAGGCGGCTTCCGACGGCCTGTTCTTAGCCGGTGCCTGTCAGGGCCCCAAGGACATCCCGGACTCGGTGGCCCAAGGTGCGGCGGCGGCGGCCTGTGCGCTTGCGCTGATGGACAAGGGCAAAGTAGTGCTGGAACCGGTTACCTCGGAGATCGATCCAGACCGCTGTAGCGCGTGCAAGACGTGTATCGCAAGCTGCCCCTACCAGGCGATCGTGTTTGACGAGGAGGAGAACGTCTCGGTGGTCGTGGAAGAGCTTTGTAAGGGCTGCGGCACCTGTGTTGCCACCTGCCCGTCCGGAGCGGCCACGCAAAAGGGCTTCGCGGACGTGCAGATCTTTTCTGAAATGGAAGGCATCCTCGCTTAATGACTCAGGGAGAACAAGAATCATGGCCAAAGAGCAGTTCGAGCCGAGGATCGTGGGGTTCCTCTGCCAGTGGTGTGCGTACACCGGTGCGGACCTGGCCGGCACTAGCCGCATGCAATACCCGCCCAATATGACGCCTATCCGGGTGATGTGTTCGGGCCGGGTGGATCCGACCTTTGTGGTCAAGGCCTTGGCCGACGGTGCCGACGGCGTGCTGATCGCCGGCTGCCACCCGGGCGATTGCCACTATCAAGAGGGCAATTACAAGGCATTGCGGCGGTATCGCATGCTTTTGCGCCTGCTCGATCATTTCGGTGTGGAACGGGACCGGGTCCGCCTGGAATGGGTCTCGGCCTCGGAGGGAGAGAAGTTTTCCGCGGCGGTAAAGGACTTGACCGAGAAAGTCCGAGCGCTGGGTCCGCTGAAATGGTCCGCCAATTGGGAGGAGAACGGCAGTCGGCTCGAAGCCCTCGAGAGTATCGTCCGCGAACACGAGGAAGCGATGGAGGTCCAGCCATGAACGATCGACCCACCAGAGGCGAAACCCCCGTCCCCGAGAAACCCGTCCCCGAGAAACCCGTCCCCGAGAAACCCGTCCCCG
>CAZUAM010000027.1:11002-22880 GCA_964618095.1 uncultured Planctomycetaceae bacterium
CCCCGAGAAACCCGTCCCCGAGAAACCCGTCCCCGAGAAACCCGTCCCCGAGAAACCCGTCCCCGAGAAAGCCGTCGCCGAGAAGGCCGTCGCCGAGAAGCCCAAGGGAAAGCTGGCCCTGTATTGGGCAGCCTCCTGCGGCGGATGCGAGATCGCCGTGTTGCAGATCGACGCCAAGATCCTCGACGTGGCCGCCGCCTTCGACATCGTACTCTGGCCCTGCGCCACCGATGGGAAGGTCCGCGACGTGGAGAAGCTGGCCGACGGCGAAATCGACGTCTGCCTGTTCAACGGCGCGATCCGTACCAGCGAACAGGAATACATGGCTCGACTTCTGCGCAAGAAATCGAAGGTGCTTGTGGCCTTCGGCTCTTGCGCCCAGGACGGCGGTATCCCGGGCCTGGCCAACATGGCCAACCGCCGGGAGGTGTTCGCGACGGCTTATCAGGACACACCGTCCACCGAAAATCCTCAGGGCTTGCGGCCCCAGCACGAAACCCAGGTGCCCGAGGGAACTCTGTATCTGCCGGTCTTCTACGATCGGGTGAAGACACTAAATCAGACGGTCGAGGTCGACTACTACCTGCCCGGCTGCCCGCCCGAGGGAGAAAACATTTGGGCCGCGATCGTGGCCATCCTGGAAGGCAAGCTGCCGCCGCCCGGGTCGGTGATCGGCCCGGCCAAGAGCGTCTGCGACGAGTGCCCCCGGGAGCGGACCGAAAAGAGGATTAAGAAGTTCTACCGGACGTGGGAAATCAAGCCGGATCCGGACGTCTGCTTGTTGGAGCAGGGGATTTTTTGCTGCGGGATTGCTACCCGAGCCGGCTGCGGCGCCCTCTGCCCAGCGGTCAACTCACCATGCATTGGCTGTTACGGTCCCCTCGACGGCGTGCAAGACTACGGCGCGCGGCTGATGAGTGCGGTCGCCTCCGTGATCGATTCGGAAGATCCGGAGGAGATCGAGCGGATCATCGAAGAGGGCTTCCCCGATCCGATCGGCACGTTCTACCGATTCAGCCTGGGAAGCAGTCTGCTGCGGGGAAAGAAGCGTTCGAGCAACGGGAACGGTGCCGGGGGGACCACCACCAGGACCGAGGCATCGTAAGCAGGAGAATCAGACAGTGAAACGCGTTTCCATCGATCCGATCACCCGGCTGGAAGGTCACGGCAAGATCGACATCTTCCTCAACGAGGAGGGAGAGGTGGCCAATGCCTATCTGCAAATTCCGGAGCTGCGAGGTTTCGAGAGGTTTTGCATGGGGCGTGCGGCCGAGGACATGCCCAACCTGACCAACCGGATCTGCGGCGTCTGCCCGGAGGCCCACCACATCTGCTCTGCTAAGACACTCGACGCCTTGTTCCACGTCGATCCGCCGCCGGCGGCCAAGAAGCTTCGCGAGATGTTCTACAACATCTTCTTCGTCACCGACCACACCACGCACTTTTACGCCCTGGCCGGGCCCGACTTCGTGGTGGGCCCCGACGCCCCGCCTGCCCAGCGAAATATCCTGGGCATCATCGCCAAGGTGGGTATGGACATCGGCGGCAAGGTGCTGAAGATGCGCCGCGACGGACACGCGATGATCAAGTTGATCGGCGGCCGGCCAGTGCACCCCAACTGGGGGCTGCCCGGCGGAGTCAGCCGCGGAATCAATGAGGAGCAACGCGAAGAGATCGAAAAGCTCGGCCGCGACGCCATCGAGTTCGCCAAGTTCTCCCTGCAACTGTTCGACGACATCGTGCTGAAAGACACCAAGTACAAGTTCGTCGACATCATTCTCAGCGATGCCTATACCCACCGTACCTACAACATGGGTATCGTCGACGAAAACAACCGCGTCAACTTCTACGACGGCCAGATCCGGGTGACCGGACCCGACGGCAAAGAGCACGCCAAGTACGACTGCGCCGATTACCGGGAGTACGTGGCCGAGCGGGTGGAACCGTGGTCGTATCTGAAGTTCCCGTATCTGAAGAAGGTCGGCTGGAAGGGCTTCGTCGATGGCGAGGATTCGGGTGTGTACAAGTGCACGCCGCTTTCGCGGCTGAACGCCGCCGACGGGATGGCCACCCCCCTGGCCCAGGCCGAGTACGAGCGGTTCTACGAGACTCTCGGTGGCAAGCCGGTCCACCATACCCTGGCCACTAACTGGGCCCGGCTGGTTGAGATCCTCTACGCCGCCGAACGCTGGGTCGAGCTGGCCACCGACCCGGAGATCACCAGCGACGAATACCGGGTCCTGCCCACCGAGACCCCAACCGAAGGTGTCGGCTGCGTGGAGGCGCCCCGCGGAACGCTGACCCATCACTACGCCACCGACGAGCGGGGAATCCTCACCAAGGTGAACTTGATCGTGGGCACCACCAACAACAACGCCCCGATCTGCATGTCGGTCAAGAAGGCCGCCCAAGGGCTCATCAAAAAGGGCCAGCCCATCAAGGAGAGCATGCTGAACATGGTGGAGATGGCCTTCCGGGCGTACGACCCCTGTTTCGGCTGTGCCACGCACAGTCTGCCCGGCCAGATGCCCCTGGAAGTGACCATCCGCAGCCCCGAAGGCGAAGTCATCCAGCGGCTCTCGCAGTACGTGGGCTAGCGCGCCGCACCGGAAGCTTCCCTGCTGTAGCCGGACGCCAACGACTGCGGGTCGGCGGGCCCCGGACCCGGAGGGCGTTGCCTTCCGGCTGCCCGCGAAGCTCCATGGGCCATCACTCCGGCAGCGCCGGATGTCTTCCTGGCAACTCGGTGCTTGGGGTGGCTGGGGTCGAGTGCAGCGAGCCCCCAGAAGAGCGCGCTGGGGGCAGCCTGCGGCTGACCACCAGCCACCCACTCACCAGCCACCGATTCAACTGCCAGGAAAACTTGCCACACACGGGCAATCCCGTAGCTTGACCGTCGGGGTCGCCTGGTGTAAAGTTGCCTCGACCAGAGCAAGCCGCGCGGGAAGCGCCTTGGAGACGATCCCGTGCCGGTTGCGTCAGATATTTGAAACGGAGCCGGCAGTGGAAGATCATCCGGTGCGTACGGCGGGGCGCAAGACGGGGGGGGAATCACTCTACCGCCCCATACTCTGTCGCCTGGAATCGGTAACTGATCTCACACCCATCGAGAAGGGCTTTCGGCTGGTGAGGCTCGACGGTCAGCCGTTCGGCCACCAGCCGGGCCAGTTCATTCAGCTCTCGGTGTTCGGTATCGGCGAGGCACCGATTTCCGTGGCGTCTTCGCCCACCCGGGGGCCCTACCTGGATCTCGGCATCCGCAGGGCGGGGACGCTCACCGGTGCACTGCACGCGATGGTGCCCGGCGACGAGGTCGGCGTGCGCGGGCCGTTCGGCACCTGCTTCGACCTCGAGACCATGCGCGGCAAGGACCTGCTGCTGATCTCCGGCGGCTGCGGCCTGGCCCCGATGCGGGCGCTGGTCCAGTACTGCGAGGATCGCCGCAGCGAGTTTGGCCGGGTCACTTTCCTCTACGGCGCCAAGACGCCCAACGACGTGCTCTACAAGGACGAGCTCAGCCGGTTGTCCCAATCCGGGTCCCTGGAGTGCCACTATACCGTAGACGCCGTACCGGACGGCCAGTCCTGGCAGGGAGAAGTCGGGCTGATCACCAAGCTGATACCCCCGCTGGCGATCGACCCGCAGAAGACCATAGCCGTGATCGTGGGACCGCCGATCATGTACCGGTTTGTGATCTCCGAGTTGCACCGCAAGGGCATGAACAACGGAGAGATCGTGGTTTCGCTGGAAAGGCACATGAAGTGCGGCGTCGGCAAGTGCGGCCACTGTACGATCGAGCATCTGTACTGCTGCCTGGACGGGCCGGTGTTCCGGCTTTCCGAGGTCGCCGAGCTGCGAGGTGCACTGTGAACAGGACGCTGACCACTTGCCCCTATTGCGGAACCGGCTGCCAATTCTACCTGGTGGCCGACGACGACGGCAGGCTGGTCGGCGTCGAAGCCAGCACGGAACACGTCGTCTCGCGGGGGCAACTGTGCGTGAAGGGTTGGAACGCCTTCGAGTTCGTCGATCATCCCGACCGGCTCACCGGGCCCGCAGTCCGTCGCAACGGCCGTTTGGAGCAGGCTTCGTGGGACCAGGCCCTCGACCTGGTTGCCTTGAAGCTCCAGGAGATCCAGAGGCGGCACGGCCCCGATTCGATCGCCTTCTTCTCTTCGGCCAAGACGACCAACGAAGAGAACTACCTGATGATGAAGCTGGCCCGGGCCGTGTTCAAGACGAACAACGTGGACCACTGCGCGCGGCTTTGCCATTCGTCGACGGTAGCGGGCCTGGCCGCCGCGTTCGGCTCGGGGGCGATGACCAACTCGATTTCCTGCATGGAGGAGTCCGACTGCGTGTTCGTGATCGGATCGAACACCACCGAGCAGCACCCCCTGATCGGCTCGCGGATTCTCCGCAACGTGGTGCAAAACGGCGCCAAGCTGATCGTGGCCGACAACCGCAAGATCCGGCTGGCCCGCTTCGCCGATATTCACATCCGCCCCCGCAACGGCACGGACGTGGCCCTGCTGAATTCGATGATGCAAGTGATCGTCCAGGAGGGGCTTGAAGACAAGCAGTTCATCGAGCAGCGGACCGAAAACTACGAGCAGCTCAAAGAGGCCGTCACCGATTATCCTCCCCAGAAAGCAGCCGAAATCTGCGGCCTTACGCCGGAGGAGATCGTCCAGGCGGCACGCCTGTTTGCCAAGGCAGATCGGGCGATGATCGTCTACTCGATGGGCATTACCCAGCACACGCACGGGGTGGACAACGTCCGATCGTGCGCCAACCTGGCGATGCTCACCGGCAACCTGGGGCGGCCGGGCACGGGGGTCAACCCCCTGCGCGGGCAGAACAACGTCCAGGGGGCCTGCGACATGGGGGCCCTGCCCAACGTGTATTCCGGCTATCAGAAGGTCACCGACGCCGCGGTGCGCGGGAAGTTCGAGAAGGCCTGGGGAGTCGAGGATTTGCCCGGAGCGGTCGGGCTGGCCGTGACCACGGCCGTCAACGCGGCCGCAGACGGCAAGCTGAAGGGGCTGCTTGTGATGGGTGAGAATCCCATGATGTCGGACCCGGACCAGGGCCACGTCCGCCAGGCGCTGGAGAAGCTGGAGTTTCTGGCCGTGGTCGACATCTTTCCCACCTCGACCTCGCAGTTCGCCCACGTGATCCTGCCGGCAGCCTCCTTTGCCGAGAGGGACGGCACCTTCACCTCGACCGAGCGGCGCGTGCAACGGGTGCGCAGGGCGATCGATCCGCTGGGCGACAGCAGGCCGGACTGGCAGATCCTCGGCGAGATCGCCGCGCGTGCCGGATACGACGGGATGCACTACGACTCGCCCAAGGAGGTGATGGACGAAATCAGCGCGCTGACGCCCAGTTACGGCGGCGTCACCTACGATCGGATTGGCTGCCGGGGACTTCAGTGGCCCTGCACGGATCGGGAACATCCCGGCACCCCAGTGCTGCACTCGGCCCGCTTCACTCGCGGACGGGGGCTGTTCTCGCCGGTCCGCTACAGGCCCTCGGCCGAGCTGCCCGACGAGGAGTTTCCCTTCATCCTCTCGACCGGGCGCTGCTACTGGCACTTCCACACCGGCACGATGACGCGCCGCTCGCGCCTCCTGGACCGGGAGGAGCGGCATCCTTACGTGGAGATCAGTCCGGAAGACGCCCAGACGCTTGGCATCCGGGACGGGGACTGGGTGGTGGTGTCGACGCGCCGGGCGGGGGTCAAGGCGATGGCCCGGGTGACCGACGCGATCATCAAGGGGGTGCTCTTCATGACGTTCCATTTTGAGGAGGGGGCCGCCAACGCCCTGACGAACAACGCCCTGGATCCGGAGTGCCATATTCCGGAATACAAAGTCTGCGCCGCCAAGGTGAGGCCCGCAGAAGGAGCGCCCTATGAAAGCTGTGACGTCTGAGCAGTTTCAGGATTTTCTCCGGGCGGTTGCCTCCGACTATGACGTCCGCGTGCCGATCGCCTTGACCGACGGCACCAGGACCCTGGGGCGACTGGACGAGGGGCCTCTGGCACTCCGCGGGGGTGCGGTCCCCGGCAAGCCCACCTCGGTTTTCTTCCCCCAGTTGGAGACGGAACTCACCTACCGCCAGGGCGCGGTGAAGATGCAGGGGCCTCCCGAGAAGCCGCTCGTGGTGGTCGGCCTTACCGCCCAAGATCTCGACTGCCTGGAGTTCATCGACCGGTTCTTCAGCGAGAACTTTCGCGACGACGTCTACTTCAACAAGCGCGACGGTGCGGTGGTGGCCGCAGTCTCCGGCCGTTGCGGCCCCGACGGGGAGTTCCTCAAGATTGCCGGCGGCAAGTGCGACTTCGAGCTGGTCTGTGACGGGGCGCGCTTCCTGGTGATTCCCTACAGCGAAACCGGCAGGCGGCTGTGCGATCGGATCGAGGACGGCGCGGAGGCCTCGCTGGACGGGCTCCAACAGGAGTCCGAGGCCCTGGGTACCGATTTCGCCGATGCCGTTCACCGCGCCTCGCAGTTGATCCGCGAGGAGAAGGTCCCCGAGGAGTTCTGGGAGGAAATCGGCGACCGCTGCATTGCCTGCACCGCCTGCAACCTTGCCTGTCCTACGTGCACCTGTTTCGACGTCTACGACTGGAAATGCGGCAGCTCCGTCGAGCGGCGTCGGCTTTGGGACTCCTGCCAACTGGGCGGCTTTATGCGCGAGGCCAGCGGCCACAATCCCCTCGGAACGGAGGCCCTGCGGACCCGGCGGCGAATCCACCACAAGCTGGCGGCCGACCACCAGCGGTGGGGTACGATTACCTGCTTTCTCTGTGGGCGCTGCGACAAGGTTTGTCCCACGGGAATCGGCATGGAGGCCGTCTCGCGGGAGATCGTCCGGCGCTTCGGCTGAGGCGGGCCGGGTCGTCGGGGCGTCGCTGGCGTTCCCTCGGCGGCTGAACGCTCGCACTTGCCCGCCGCCGGACAAGCCCGCTGCTCGACGGGTCGATTCAAAACGGCCGGCCGGCCAGGCGGGACACCAGACGTTCGGAGAGCACCACGATGTCCTCGCTACAGAAGTAGGACTCGATGTTGTCCGGCAACAGCAGCGTGGCCGAAGGCGGAAACTCCTCGTCCGCGGCGTGCCATATCAGCCGCATCAAGAGGCGGGGAAACAGATCGAAGTCGAACGCCAGATCGCCGGCCTCGGCGCTGCGCCCGCCCAATGCAACCGCAGCCGTGGATAACGTTTCGGCGTCACGGCCGGCGGTGGCGCACAGCCGGCCGATCACCCGCTGGTGATAGACCCCGGCGTACGATCGGGCCGCGCCCAGATCGGCAAAGGTTGTTTTGGGCTTGCGCCTTTCGGGCCGCGGGGCGATTGCCAGGTAATGCAGGGCGAGAATGCCCCAGTGCGGGCCGACTTCCTTGCCGGCAGAAGTAGTTATCCGACTTCCGGACAGGTCCACGCGAAACACATCGTCGAGGACGGGCAACCGCCAGGTGTTTGCCTGCCGCTTTGCGCCCAGCCAAAGCAACTGCTCGTCCGGCTGGTTGCCCACGGCCGCAAAGGCCAATTCGGCCGCCCGCTCCAAATTGTCCTGTGTGGCCGGAATCCCAAGCCGGCGTTTAAGCTCTTCTGCACCGCTCACCGCAGTTGTTTCCTCATCGAGACAGGGTTTTGCCTCCCGCCGCGGCCCACAGAGCCGCGACCGGTGGTCGCGCCCGAGGACATGGCAAGCGGTTCCTGTCGTGCTTTGGCGCGACCACCGGTCGCGGCTTCATGGATCCGGCATCGGAACTGTGCATGACATCACTGCAACAGGCGCCGTGCCCTCTGCTTTCCGGACTCGGTCTTCAGCCTGCCTTCCGCGAGCTCGAGGAGTCGATCGGGGTTACCCCCGGCGTGTGCCGCCGCGGCCAGCTTCGCCAGGAATTCGGAGTCGGAGACGACCTTGAATTCGATCGTATCGAGCTGTTCGCCCAGCCGGCGGCTGTCGAGGACGTGGCAGACGCAATCGGTGGTATCCTGATCGAGCCCGACGTCCTCCAGGATTTGCCTTGCCTTTGCCATGCCCGGTGTCTTGTCGGGTGGTCTTATGGCAGACTCCGGTGCGTACCTGGGCCGGTCCATGCCGATTTCCAGTAGCAAGGCGGCGGCCAGGATGATCCGCGGATCGCCGCCCTCCTTCGACAAGAGTTCGCTGGCCTGGCGGAACACCATCAGGGCCCGGGCGATGCGAGCCTGGTCGCCGTCGAATTCGTCCTTGATCGCCCGAATCAGACGGCCGGCAAGTGCGCCCTGGCCGGGATCCGAAGTTTCCTGGCGGTCGGGAACGAATCCCAGGCACTCCTCGGCAAAGGAGCACCACTGGGCGCAGTCGAACGAGACCCTGGGGTTCCTGAACCTGTGACCGCAGCTTGGGCAGCGGCCTGAAGTCTCGTCCTTGAAGAACTCCACGGTGGTGTTGCACTTCGGGCACGGCGCCTCGAAGGCCACCTCCCCGGTCCAATAACTCCAGTCCTGTCCCGGGCATCGCATGGGTCAGACCGTGTTGCCTCCGCTTGCCGAACTCAGATGTCAGGCCTGCTTGTCGATTGGATCTTTCCGGCATGGGTAGCTGTTGAAGTATACGGCGGCCACCAACGCGCGACAAGCTGCCCGGAACTGGGCACCAAGCAGCCCGCAAGCCAAGTTCTGCCCCCAGCGAGTCCTCACGCCGATTCCGTGGCGGGGGGCACGGCCGAAAGCGACCCCGGGCGGGCGCGGATCTGCTCGCGTATTTCGGCGGCAATGAAGAAGGAGCCGGTCACGCAGATCAGGTCGTCGGGCGTGGCCAGCCGGCGGACCTCGTCCCAGGCATCGGCCGGCCCGGGACACACCCGGTACCGACGGCCGGCCAGTTCGGCAGCCACCGCTTCGAGCTCTTCGGGGGACACTGCCCGAGGATTGTTCAAGTATCGCGTGAACACCACCTCGTCGAACCGCCCCAGCAACCGGCCCAGCATGCCGCGGAGGTCCTTTTCCCAGGTGGTCGCGAAGACGAGCAACCGCCGCCGCACCGAAAAGCTCTCCTGGAGCACGCGAAGCAGTGCGTCGATGGAGGCCGGGTTGTGGGCGGCGTCGACCACGACGGCCGGCCGGCGAGCGAGCAGCTCCACCCGGGCCGGCCAGACGACCTCGGCCAGCCCCGCTCGGACGGCCGTCTCGGGGACCTTCCAGCCGGCCCGCTCGAGTTCGGCCACCGCGGCCAGGGCCACAGCGGCATTGGCCGCCTGGTGATCTCCCAGAAGCCGCAGCGGAAGATTATGGTAACTGGACTCCCGGCCCGGCACTCGAGAGCAGAAATCGAGCCTTCCCCTGGCCGGTGACAGGTCCAACCGGCGGGGAGGACGGTAGGTGAAGTCGAAATCGACGCCCAACTCCGACAGCCGGCAGCCCCGCCGGCGACAAACCTCCCGGATCACCTCACGCGGCCGCTGCTCCACCACGCCGCTGACGACCGGGACTGCCGGCTTGATGATGCCTGCCTTTTCCCGGGCGATCGACTCCAGGGTGTTGCCCAACTGGCGCGTATGGTCGAAGCTGATGCTGGTGATCACCGACGCTGTGGGCCGGCAGACGTTGGTCGAATCGAGCCGGCCGCCCAGGCCCACCTCCAGCACGGCCGCTTCGACTTTGCGGCGGGCAAAGTGCAACAGCGCCATGGCCGTGGTGATCTCGAAGTAGGTCGGGCCGATCTCGTCCGGATCGCTCGCAGCGGCAGCCTTCTCCATCGCCTCCACGGCAGGTTTTAGCCGGTCGATCAGCTCGACCAACTCGGCCGCCGAGCACGGCCGGCCATCGACGGCCATCCGTTCTTCGATCCGGTAGAGGTGGGGAGAGGTGAAGACCCCGCTGCGATACCCGGCCGCCGAGAGCACCGCGCCGAGCATCGCGGCGGTCGAGCCTTTGCCTTTGGTCCCGGCGACGTGGACGATCGACAGTGCTTGCTGGGGGTTATCGACTCGGGCCAGCAGCTCCCGCATCCGCTCGAGCTTGAATTCCCGCGCCCGATACGGCACCGAGCGGGCCCGTTCGTAGTTGATTCGATTGTCCAGGAACCGCAGGGCGGTTTCCCGCCGGGCGATGTCCTGATCGATACCGCCGGCCAACCCAAGATATCCCATACAGCCTCCATCTTACCGAGCCCTCCACACCATAACCCGGCTCAAGGGACGATTCAATCCCCTCCTCTGTTGTAGTCGTTCGCCTGACCCAACAGCAGTCCGGCGGCCCTTTCTGCGAAGTGCAGCGCTTATCCACAATTGAAAAGCAGTTTATTTGCCGTCGCGTCACGACTACGACTTTGGAACCAATACACGTAATAGTATGCCCAAAGCGAATCCTACGAATCCGCCCAGTCCCGCACCAATCGAATGGCCGAATGGATCGCCAGGGCCGCGAACGAAGGGCGCAAGGAAGATGGACCCCGCTACGGCACCAATCATGAAAGGCAGTAGCAGCAGCCACATACGATGGGTCGGTCGGTTAGAATCCCCCTCAAGTGTTCCCGGAGATTTCGACTTCGTCCGTGGCGACTCGTATGGGTTTGGTTCATTCATCGACTTGGACAACCCGCAGTTCGATCGGCCAACAGACTTCTGATGAACAGAATGTCAAAAAGAAAGGGGAAAGCTGAGCAAGCTGCCGGTCTTCGGAAGGAACGGCCGAGCCTCATTCTGGATTGTAGTGCGCCTCCGGGTGCTGACGCAACCCCCGCTGCGGTGGGCCTCGCGATCCTCGGCACTTGTCCGAGGGAATCCGGATCGGAGGCGTGCTGCCGCCCTGTCTTCACGGTGGTTGACGAAGATTCCGAGGAGCCTTAGAATTGAGTGTTTACGGGTAGTCCGCCGATGCTCTCCCGTGCGGAGAGCCCGGTTTCTGCGTTTCTGGCGATTGCCAGTTTGGACCTCTGCTTCACGGAGGTGCAGAGGACCGCCTGCGATCACCCTACCTGACTCGCAGGTTGTTGCCCACGGGAAGCGATCGGTTCGGCGGGAAGCCCCTTGGATCGCGTGGCTTGCACCGGGGGCCGGAGCTACTGGGAATATCTTGGAAGGCAACTTGACCAATCGATCGGAATGAAGCTTGCAATCGTGGGTAAAGGCGGCGTGGGCAAGACGACCTTGGCTGCGGCTTTGGCGCGGCGACAGGCCGCGCTGGGGCGGCCCGTGGTGGCCGTGGACGCAGATCCCGACGGCAATCTTGCCTCGGCGCTGGGCGTTTCGGAAGATCGCCTGCCCAAACCGATCGCCCAGATGCGGGAACTCATCCTGGAGCGGACCGGCGCGAAGGACGAGGGCGCCGGGTTGATGTTCAAGCTGAACCCCCAGGTGGACGACCTCCCGGAACGCTTCTCGGTTGACGCCCGGGGAGTGAGGCTCCTGGTGATGGGGACGGTGGAAGCCGGCGGCAAGGGATGTATGTGCCCGGAGGGCGCGGTGCTCAAAGCACTGATGCAGCACCTCCTGCTGCGGATTCCCGACGAGGTGATCCTGGACATGGAGGCCGGGCTGGAGCACATGGGGCGGGCGTCGGCCAGCGGGGTCGATGCGATGATCGCGGTGGTGGAACCGGGAATGAGGAGCGTTCACACGGCCACACGAATACGCAAGCTCGCCGGCCAAATCGGGATCGAGCGGACCTTCGTCGTGGCAAACAAGCTCAGCCGGCAGGATGAGCGTGATCGGCTCGATCGGGCCTTGAGCGGGCAAGTCATTATTGGTACGCTTCCCTATGATGCGGGCGTGGCTCGCGCCGATCTGGAGGGCCGCCCGGTGGATCTGGAAAACCGGCCGTTCAGCGAGGCGGTGGACCGCATCGGGGAGGCCATGGAAGAACAGTTGGACGATAG